>JBOGDX010000240.1:0-5431 GCA_050743225.1 Actinomycetes bacterium
CCGTCGCCCTGTCTGGCTTCGCCTGGCTCTACGCCTCGGTCCTGTCCAAGACGGCGACGCCGGGGCTGCTCAAGCTGACCCGGGCGGAGGCCGCCGCCGAGGCCAAGAAGTCCGGGCTGGACGTCAAGGTGGTCGGCCGCGACTACGACGAGGTCGTCCCGGTGAACCACGTGCTGCGCACCGAACCCGCGCCCGGCGACAGCATCGACAAGGGCGGCACGGTCGGCCTCATCATGTCCAGGGGACCGGAGCGCTACGCCGTCCCCGCCCTCGAGGGGCGCACCGAGGACGTCGCCCGGCGGATGATCGAGGAGACGAACCTCCAGGTCGGCAGCACGGACCGGCGCTACAGCCAGAAGGTCGAGAAGGGCTCGGTCATCTCCACCGACCCGCCGGCCGGCACCGAGGTCAAGCGGAACACCGCGGTGATGCTGGTGATCAGCGACGGGGTGCGGCCGGTCGCCGTGCCCAACGTCGTCGGCCAGCCGGTCGACGCCGCGAAGGCCGCGCTGGCCGACGCCGAGCTGCGCAGCCGGGTGACGGAGAAGTTCGACGACGCGGTCCCGGTCGGTGTCGTGGTCAGCCAGGATCCCGGGCCGGGTACGGCGGGCCGCAAGTCCGTCGTCGAGCTCGCGGTGTCCAAGGGACCGCGCCCGATCGAGGTGCCCGGAGTGGTCGGCAAGCCGGTCGCGGAGGCGCAGCAGATCCTGGCGGCCGCCGGGTTCGCCGTGTCGGTGTCACAGCTGCCGGGCGGCCCGGGCACCGTGCTCAACCAGGACCCCGGAGGCGGCAGCAAGGCCCCCAGGGGCTCGACGGTCACGCTGTACGTCTTCTGACCCGCATCACTGCCCCATGATCATGAAGGATCGTCCCAGTTCTTTGGGGGGAGATCCTTCATGATCATGGGAGCGTCCTGACCCACGAGACGTGACCGGCCCCGGACGGTCGTCCCGGATACGCTCGGCGCCGTGGTCGTCGTCATGAAGCCCGACGCCTCGACGGAGGACGTCGCGGGAGTCGTCGCGCGCGTCGAGTCGGCCGGCGGTGAGGCGTTCGTCAGCCGCGGCGTCACCCGCACGATCATCGGCCTCGTCGGCGACATCGAGTCCTTCGGCGGTCTCAACCTGCGCGCCATGCCGGGCGTGGCCGACGTCATGAGGGTCTCGGCGCCGTACAAGCTGGTCAGTCGCATCCACCACCCGCAGATGTCGACCGTGTACGTCCGGGGCGTGCCGATCGGGCCCGACACGTTCACGCTCATCGCCGGTCCGTGTGCCGTCGAGACGGCCCAGCAGACGCTCGAGTCCGCCGAGATGGCGAAGTCCGCGGGCGCCACCCTGCTGCGCGGCGGCGCGTACAAGCCGCGGACCTCCCCCTACGCGTTCCAGGGCCTCGGCGAGGCGGGGCTGCGCATCCTCGCCGACGTGCGGGAGGCCACCGGCCTGCCCGTGGTGACCGAGGTGGTGGATGCACACGACGTCCAGCTCGTGTCGTCGTACGCCGACATGCTCCAGGTCGGCACCCGCAACATGCAGAACTTCGGGCTGCTGCAGGCGGTCGGCCAGTCGGGCAAGCCGGTGATGCTCAAGCGCGGCATGCAGGCCACGGTCGAGGAGTGGCTGATGGCCGCGGAGTACATCGCGCAGCGCGGCAACCTCGACATCGTGCTGTGCGAGCGCGGCATCCGTACGTTCGAGAACGCGACGCGCAACACCCTCGACATCAGCTCGATCCCGGTCGCGCACGACCTGTCGCACCTGCCGGTGATCGTCGACCCGTCGCACTCCGGAGGCCGGCGGGACCTGGTCGTCCCGCTGTCGCGGGCGGCGATCGCGGTGGGTGCCGACGGCATCATCGTCGACGTGCACCCGCACCCGGATCAGGCGCTGTGCGACGGGCCGCAGGCGTTGGTCGATGACGACCTGCGCGCTCTGGCCGCGGCCGTGCGTCAGCTGCCGCCGCTGATGGGCCGCCGCCCGGCTACGGCCGCCGCGCCAGCGCCCCGCTGAGGACCTTCGCCGCCCGGTCGACGGCGTCGTCGTCGACGTCGAGATGCGTGACGACGCGCGCGTGCCGGTGGTCCAGCTGGCTGACGAGCACGCTCTCGTCCTTCGCCCGCTGCACGAGCCCGGCGGCGTCGTCGAGCTCCAGCACCACGATGTTCGTCTCGACCGCCGCCGGGTCGACCACACCGGGCGCGACCTCCGCGATGGCGTCGGCGATCCGGCGGGCCCGCGCGTGGTCGTCGGCCATCCGGTCGATGTGGTGGTCGAGGGCGTGCAGCCCCGCCGCGGCGAGGATGCCGACCTGCCGCATGCCGCCACCCAGCCGCTTGCGCCAGACCCGCGCCTGCGCGATGCGCTCGCGCGAGGAGGCCAGCACCGAGCCGACCGGCGCGCCGAGCCCCTTCGACAGGCAGACGCTGACCGTGTCGAAGAGCCGGCCGTACGTCGCCAACGGGACCCCGCTCGCGACGTGCGCGTTCCACACCCGCGCCCCGTCGAGGTGCATGGCCACTCCCGCTCGGCTGGTCGTCTCGCGCAGCCGCTGTACCTGGTCCAGCGGTTGCACGGTCCCGCCGCCGAAGTTGTGGGTGTTCTCGACGACGACGGCCGCCGTGGACACGAAGTAGGGGCCGGCGTCGGGCCGCATCATGCGGGTCACGACGTCCGCGTCGAGCCGTCCGTTCGTCGCGGACCAGGTCCGGCTGGTGATGCCGGCGAGCGCAGCGGCGGCCCCGAGCTCGGCTCGCACGGCGTGCGCGTCGGTATCGCAGAGCACCTCCTGCCCGGGGGCGACGAGCACCCGAAGCCCGAGCTGGTTGGCCATGGACCCGGTCGGCGTGAACAGGGCTGCCTCGTGGCCGAGCAGCTCGGCGACCCGCCGCTCCAGCTCGTTGACCGTCGGGTCCTCGCCGTACACATCGTCGCCCACTGGCGCAGCCGCCATGGCCGCGCGCATCGCATCGGTCGGGGTCGTAACCGTGTCACTGCGCAGGTCGATCGTCACCAGGCGACCCTACGGCGAGCGCGAGCACGAGCACGTTGTCGACGTACCGACCGTGCACGTGGTCGTAGAGCCCGCCGCAGGTGATCAGGCGCAGGGTGCGGTCCGGGGTGGCGCCGTACACGTCCTCGGTCGGGAACTCCCGGCGGGCGACGCGACGCACCTCTGCGACCCGGAACCGAACGGTCACGCCGTCCGAGCGGGTCACCGCGATCCGGTCGCCGGGCGCCAGGTCGGTCAGCCGCCAGAACACGGCGGGACCGGAGCGCGAGTCGCGGTGGCCGGCGATCACCGCCGCCCCGAGCCGACCCGGGACCGCCGACCCGGTGAACCACCCGGCGAGCGCCGGGTCCGCCGGTGGGCGCAGCCGTTGCCGCCGGGACAGCCCCAGCTGCTCGAGGTCGGTGTCGACGTCGATGGCGGGGACCCGCAGGTGTACGGCGGTCACGGCGGCCGTCTCGCGGGCGTCGGGCGCCTCGACGACCGGCGACGGTGGCGGCGATCCGGCGACTCCCGGAGTGCCCGCGCCGGACGCGACGACGGGCTCGCCGCCCGCGCACGCGGTGAGCGCGCACGCCGCGAGGACCAGCGCCGCCGTGGGCGCTGCGCGAGCCCTGCTCACCCTCGGGCGCGACCCGCGCGGTGGCTGGCCAGCACCACCCTGCCGCTGAGGCCGATAAGCCCGAGAAGGCCGACGACAAGGCCGACCAAGCCCGCCGCCACGAGCCACGGCGACGACTGGGGTTCCTCCACGCCGCCACCCAGCCCGGTAGCGACCGACCCGCGAGGCCGGGTCGCCGAGGCAGCGGCGTCGGCACGTACGACCAGCTGGATCTCGGCGTCACCCCGGTCCAGGACGAGGGCTGTGTAGATGGCACCGGACTCGACCTGCACTGACTCCTCGACCGGCGGAGCCGGCGAGTCCTGGGGGGTCACACGCAAGGTCCACTGCTGAGCGCCGACCTCGGCGTACTCCGTCGTCGACGGGAAGGCCGCGTCGTCGGCGATCGTCGTCCCGGTAGTGGTCGTCACGTCGACGATGGGTGCGACGGAGGACGCCTGGACGACGCGCATCCGCGCGGTGCCCCTGCTGGGCCGGCTCAGGTCGTCGGTGAGCACCCGCAGGCTGATGTCGGCGTTCCGGCCGATCCCGGCGACCGTGTAGGCGCCGCCGCGTTCGACCGTGACGTTGGTGCGCAGCAGTGGCTCGCTGTCCTCCGGCGCACCGGGCGGACGCATCGCGATCGTGTAGACGCCCGGTCGCAACCGCTCGTAGTCCGACACCGCGCCGTACGTCACGCCGGGAAGCACCTTCGAGTAGCTCCCGCCGCGGAACGACGTGACCCAGACGTCCACCGCCGGCGTGTCAGGTGAGAGGTGGGCCAACCGCACGTACCCGGGCGCAGCCGCCGCTGCGGGCGCGACGGCGAGTGCCGGAATGCACGCAACGAGCGCGCCTGCGGCAACGAGGGCGAGCGCGCGGAAGGAGCGAACGGTCATGGCGAGCTCCTGGTTGTCGGGAAGCCGGCGCCGGCCAGCAGACCGGTCGGCGAAGGCAAGGGGTAACGCACGACGACGACGTCCCGTCCGAGTGCGCTTGTGAGCCGGACGTCCTGGGTCGCGAGGGGCGCGTCCTGGGTACCGACGAGGCGGGTGACGGTGGTCGCGGCGGCCAGGTTCTCCGCGACGCTTCGGCCGTCGACCGCCAGGACGTGCATCACACGGGTCGGTGCCCCAGCGGCCTCCGCGACAGGGTCGGTCGGTACGTCCACCTCGGCGCTGTGCTGCAGCGCCAGCCCGGCGAGGATCATCATCAGCCGGGCGTCGAGGTCGCCGGCTCGGACCCGGTCGGCGGCGGCTGGCGTGAACGTCAGTGCCGGGTTGCTCGTCAGCTCGCCGCCGGCCGCGCTGCGCGCCGCGCGGTCGGCCTCCCACGAGGTGCCGGGCGCCAGCACCTGCCTCACCTCGAGCTCGCTGCCGAACGACCCGACGAGGACGGACTCCTCCGCGACACCTCGGGCCGGGTGGCCGGAGGCAAGCTGCTCGAGGTCGGGTGTCACCACGACAAGGTGCGCCGTGCCCGCGAGCGTCGGCACGGCTTCGGTGTAGGTGGCCAGCAGCCGGCCGGGCAGCGCCTCGGCCAGCCGGTCGGCGATGCGGTCCGGTATCAGCAGGCTGGTGTCGGCGGTCGTGTTGGCCGTCAGCCAGGTCAGCGCGCTGGACAGCTCCGCGGACGCATCGGCGGAGGCTGCGCCGCTGTCGCCGATCGGGCGATCGCCGGGCGCCCGGTCGGCGGCCGGGTCCTCGCCGCCGCCGCGGAGCAGCGCCACGAGCCCCAGCCCGACAAGTGCCAGCACCAGCACGAGAGCACCGACCGCCAGGAGCACCGGCCGGCTGGTCCATCGGGACTCGTCGGGCTCGGGCT
>JBOGDX010000241.1:0-5418 GCA_050743225.1 Actinomycetes bacterium
CGTGGAACCCCTTGGCCACCTGCTCGGTGAACGACGAGTCGACCGCGCCGTCCGGCGCCGGCACCCGCACCTCGAAGGCCTGGCCGGCGTAGCGCAGGTCGGCCGTCCGGACGTAGCGGTGGCGGCCCCGGTCGAAACCTTCCTTGTCCAGGCTCGCGGCGGCCTGCTCCTGGAGCTCCTCGTAGAAGTCGGCCAGCTCGCCGAGGTCGAGATCGGTGTGCCGGCTCACCGCGGTGCGGACGTAGTCGTTGCGCACGTCGACGGTGAGCAGGCCGAACGCCGACACGTTGCCGGGGTCGCGCGGCACCAGCACACCGGCCAGCCCGAGCACGTCGACCAGGCGGCACAGCAGCAACGACCCCGAGCCGCCGAAGGTGGCCATGGTGAAGTCCCGGACGTCCAGCCCGCGCTTCACTGTCACCTGGCGCAGCGCGTTGGCCTGGTTCCACGCCGAGATCTCGAGGATGCCTGTGGCGCAGGCCTCGAGCGTGAGGCCGAGCCGGTCGGCCAGGTCTGACAGGCCGGTCCGGGCCGCTTCGACGTCGAGCGGGATCTCGCCGCCGAGCAGGTGCGGTGGGATGCGGCCGAGCACGACGTGGGCGTCGGTGACCGTGGGCTCGGTCCCCCCGCGGGCGTAGCAGAGCGGGCCGGGGTCCGCGCCGGCCGACCGTGGTCCGACCTTGAGGGAGCCCTCGGGCGACACCCAGGCCACCGAGCCACCACCCGCCCCGACGGTGACGATGTCGATCATCGGGATCTTGCTCGGGTAGCGCCCGATCGTGCCCTCGGTGGTCAGGGTGGCCTCGCCGTCCAGCACGACCGAGACGTCCGTCGACGTCCCGCCGCCGTCGCAGGTGAGCACCCTGTCGAAGCCGGCGTCGCGAGCCACCAGGGCCGCGCCGAGGGCGCCGGCGGCCGGCCCGGACAGCACGGTGGTGATCGGCTGGTGCACGACCTCCTCGGCGGAGAGCACGCCGCCGTTGGACTTCATGACGTACCACGGGACGCCCGGTGCCAGGTCGTTGAGCCGGGCGGTGATGTTCGCGACGTACGACGCCATCTTCGGCTTCACCGCAGCGTCGACAAGGGTCGTGACCGCGCGCTCGTACTCGCGGTACTCACGCAGCACGTCGCTGGAGATGGACACGACCGCTCCGGGGTGCTCGCGCCGCAGGACCTCGCGCATCCGCAGCTCGTGCGACGGGTCGGCGTAGGAGTGCAGGAGGCAGACGCCGATCGTGTCGATGCCCTGGTCCCGGAACCAGCGGGCCACCCCGACGGCGCCCTCCTCGTCGAAGGGGCGCACCTCCTCGCCGCGGAAGTCCAGCCGGCCGCCGACCGTGCGGACGCGGTCGACCGGCACGATCCGCGGCGGCTTGACCCAGAAGTAGGAGTTGCCGTAGCCGTCGGGGACGCTCTGCCGGGCGATCTCCAGCAGGAACTCGTAGCCCTCGGTCGTGATCAGGCCGAGGTCGCCGACCTTGCCCTCCAGGAGCTGGTTGGTGGCCACCGTCGTGCCGTGGCTCACCGACACGACCGCGTCCCCCTCCGCGCCCAGCAGGTCGAGCACCTTGCGCACGCCGGTGAGGAATCCGTCGGCCGGGTTCGACGGCGTCGACGGGGTCTTGGTCGTCACCAGGTCACCGGTGCGAGTGTCGAGCGCCACGACGTCGGTGAACGTGCCGCCGGTGTCGACGCCGATGCGGAGTCGACGAGCCGGCTGGTCTGCGCGGGCCACCATGGCGCCATTCAACCGGGTATCCCGCGGCCGCGGGTCACCGGCTGAGCGCGGGGTCCCCGGCGGCGCGCAGGACCCGCAGCGCGTTCAGCGTGAGCATCTCGCACGGCTCGCGGCGTCCCCAGTCCACGACCTCGGCCAGCCCCTTGCCGCCGCCCGGTGGCGTCCACCAGTAGCCGGCGGGCCGCCACCGCCTGTCGGGGCCGCGCCGCCCGCGCACGACGTCGACAGCCTCCGCCGCGCGAGGGTCGGCCGCCTTGCCCATGCGGGACAGCACGAGCAGCGCCTGCAGCACGTCGACGTGCCAGTACGGCGGGTACCGCGGGGACAGCCACGCCGGCTTGATCACGCGGGTGCCGTCGGAGGTCCGGAAGACGCGGTGGTCGAGGATCAGCTCGGCCGTCCGGCCGGCGGCCTCCCCTGCCCACGACGCACCCGTGGCGACCGCGTACTCGTGCAGCCCCCACATCGGGATCAGCGACTCGTGGAACGACGACCGGCGCCCGGTGGCCTGCGCGTCGCAGTTCCAGCCACCATCCGGCCACTGCCAGGCGACGAGCGAGCGCGCCAGCTGCTCGACCCGCGGGTCGTCGGCCAGACCCAGCCGGACGCTGACTGCCAGCCCGTTGCCCTCCATGGAGGCACACCGGCGGGCCAGCCCGTCCACGACGAACACCCGCCGCCGCGGCGACGCGAGCCAGTCCAGCACGGTGTCGGCGGCCGCCACGGCGCGTGGCTCGCCGGCCGGCACGCCCAGCTCGACCAGCGACACGAGCCGCCAGTGGGCGCCGGACCACTTGGTGTAGGGCGGGACCCCGAACCCCCCGTCCGGTTGCTGACCGCACAGGAGTGCCGAAAGCCTCGGGCCGTCGAGCGCCCGGTCCTGCGCAGCGGGCGGCTCGTCCAACAGGTCATGGCGGGCCTGCAGCCGCACCCCCGGTTCGTCCGAGCGGAGCAGCCAATCGACGGCCGATGCCGTGAGCTCGTTCACCTGAGCTCGTCCACCTGGGCTCGTGCCGGCCTCAGTCCACGACCTGGTTCCCCGGCTCCGCGTGCGGGAACGACGTCGCGGCCGGTCGCACGAGGTCGTCGGCGTAGCGCCGGACCAGGTCGAGGTTGCGGTCGGCCAGGTGGTCGAAGACCTGGGGCACGCTGGAGCCCGGGGTGAGCGAGGTCATGGCGGTCGCCGGGTCGAGCCGGGCGGAGACCCAGCACTCGTGGCTGGCTGCCCGGGCGACGACCTCCGCCACCGGGGTCACGACCATCGAGTTGCCGAAGTAGAGGACGCCGCCCGGGTCGACCCCGGTGGCGTTGGCCCCGACGACGTAGACGTGGTTGTCGTAGGCCCGGGCCCGGTTGGTGAGCTCCCAGATGTCGGCCGACCGGAGCAGCGCCGACGGTCGCACGATCACCTCGGCGCCGCGGACGGCGGTGATGCGCGAGAGCTCCGGGTAGTCCCCGTCGAAGCAGATGATCTGCCCGATGCGCCCCAGGTCGGTCTCCACCACGCACACCTCGTCGCCTGGCGTCACCCAGCCACCACGGGAGCGCATCTCCGTGCAGAACGGGTGGGTCTTGCGGTAGACGCCGGCCACCGCGCCCTCCCGGCCGAGCAGCACGGACGCGTTGTGGACGACCCCACGGTCCCCTCCGCGCTCGTACGTCCCCACCACGACGTGCACGCCGAGCCGACGTGCCGTCTCCTGCAGCGGCTCGACGACCGGCCCGGGCACCTCGGAGACCAGGTCCCACAGCTCGTCCGGCCCGACGCCGGGCGTGAAGCCGGTCGTGACGGACTCGGGCAGGACCACGAGCTCGGCGCCGGTGGACTCCACGCACCGGGTCACCCAGTCGGCCGCCTTGGCGATGTTGCCCTTGACCGACTCGGCGGTGAGCGGCCCGGGCAGCGGGGCGACCTGGACCGCCGCGACGGTGAACGCCTGCATGCCGCCAGGTTAGCCCGCCTGCCGGTCGCGTCAGCCGAGGTGGCGGTCGAGGAAGTGCACCGTGCGACGCATGGACAGCGGCCACTGCGGCCCGAAGGCGTGGTGCTCCCCGTCGTACACGAAGAGCCTGCCGTCCTTGCCGGCGCGTTGCAGGGCGTCGTACGTCGCGTACGTCCACCGGATGGGGCAGCTCTCGTCGGCCGTCCCGTGGTGGATGAGCAGCGGTTCGGTGACCCGGCCGAAGTAGGTCCGGGGGCTCACCTCCCGCCAGAAGGCAGGGCTGTCCTCCGGCGCGCCGTAGCGGGCGATGATCTGCGCGGCGAGCTCCGAGCGGTCGTTGCGGATCCAGCGGTCGAAGTTGTCCGCCGTCCGCGAGCTGACCGGAGCGAACACGACCGCGGCGTCCACCAGCCCGGGCTGGGCGACCAGCGTGTTGTAGGTGACTCCCCCGCCCATCGAGCGGCCCAGCAGACCGACCCGCTCGCCGTCGAGGAACGGCAGCCGCGAGCGCTTCACCGCGAGAACCGCGTTGATGACGTCCTCGGTGTAACCGAGCCGGAGCCGTCGCTCGGCCACCGGGTCGTCGTCGGACCCGGCGTGGTTGCGGTAGTCGACGTGCAGGACGACGTAGCCCCGGCGTGCCAGGTAGTCCTGCTCCCGCATCAGGCCCTGACCGGTCACGTAGAAGCCGGGGTCGATGTAGCCGTGCAGGAGGACCAGCACGGGGAACGGCCCGTTGCCGTCGGGCACGTTGATGATCCCCGAGATCCGCAGGTCGCCGCTGCGGTAGCTCGCCGCTCGGCGCGTGTAGTCGGACGTACGCGCCAGAACGCGGCCGAGACGCAGTCCTCGCCCGTCGTACTGCTTGGCCATGAGCGCGGGCAGCGACACGGGGCTGTTGACCGCGGGGGGTGAAGCCGTCTCCGAGGGGGACGGCGGCGGCGAGGACGGCTGCGTCGGCGTCGGCGACGTGGCACTCGGCGGCGGCGACGACGGTTCTGCCGCCTCGCCGGTCCCGTCGCCCGCTCCGGTGCACGCGGACGCGACCAGCGATGTCAGAACGAGCCCTGCGATCAGCAGGCGACCGGGGGCGCCACCCATCGGCCCATCGTGCCTCAGGTCGGACCTGGTTGGCCTGAGACGATGGCGCCCGTGACCGAGACGCAACCGAACGGCGTACGGACGTACAAGCGCCGCGCCGGCCGGGTCACGCCTACCCAGGGCGCCGCCATCGACAGGCTCTGGCCGCTCCTGGGCGTGGCGGTGGACGGCCGGCCCCTCGACCTCGCGGCGCTCTTCGGACGGTCGGCGCCGGTCGTGCTCGAGATCGGCTTCGGGATGGGCGAGGCGACGGCGGCGATGGCGGCGGCGGAGCCGGAGCGCGACGTGCTGGCCGTCGACGTCCACACCCCGGGACACGGCCACCTGCTCAACCTGGTCGAGGCCGGTGCGCTGACCAACGTCCGCGTCGCGTCCGGCGACGCCCGGGTGCTGCTGGCCGAGATGCTCCTCCCGGGCTCGCTGGCCGCAGTACGGGTGTTCTTCCCGGACCCCTGGCCCAAGGCCCGGCACGCCAAGCGCCGACTCGTCACCCGCGCCTTCGTCGACCTGGTCGCAGACCGGCTGGTCGATGGCGGGCACCTGCACGTCGCCACGGACATGGCCGCCTACGCCGACCAGGCGCGGGAGGCCCTGGCCGGCCACCCGGCGCTGCGGGTGACGACCGACCTGCCC
>JBOGDX010000242.1:0-5394 GCA_050743225.1 Actinomycetes bacterium
CAGCATCAGCAGCTTGGCCAGCGTCGACTTGCCGCAGCCGGACTCGCCGACGATGCCGAGCGTCTCACCCTGGCTGAGGTCGAAGCTCACGCCGTCGACCGCCTTGACGGAGCCCACCTGGCGTTGGAAGACGATGCCCTGGGTCAGGGGGAAGTACTTCACCAGGTCGCGGATCTCCAGGATCGGCTCACGCGCGGTCATCGAGGACCTCTTCCCAGTAGTGGCACGCACTTCCGCGCCGCGGCGCCACGTCGTAGAGCGGTGGGACCTCCTCGCGGCAGCGCTCGCGCGCGTAGAGACACCTCGGGTTGAACGCGCAGCCCGGCGGGATGTGCAGCAGGTTCGGTGGGAGGCCCTTGATGGCGTAGAGCTCCTGACCCTTGAGGTCGACGCGCGGGATCGACTGGAGCAGCGCCTTGGTGTAGGGGTGGGCCGGCGAAGCGTAGATGTCGTGGACCGGTGCCTCCTCGACGATGCGCCCGGCGTACATGACCGCAATCTTGTCGGCCACGTCGGCGACGACGCCCAGATCGTGGGTGATGAGGATCAGGCCCATGTTCGACTCGGCCCGCAGGTCGGAGAGCAGCTCCATGATCTGGGCCTGCACGGTGACGTCGAGGGCGGTGGTCGGCTCGTCCGCGATCAGGACGTCCGGGTTGAGGGCGATGGCCATCGCGATCATGATCCGCTGGCGCATGCCGCCCGAGAACTGGTGCGGGAAGTCGCGGACGCGCTCCTTCGCCGCCGGGATGCGGACCCGCTCCATGAGCTCGACCGCCTTGGCCATCCCCTCTTTGCGGGACGTGCCCTCGTGCACCCGGAACATCTCCGCGATCTGGAACCCGACGCTGAAGACCGGGTTCAGCGCGGACAGCGCATCCTGGAAGATCATGGCGATGCGCCGGCCCCGGACCTGCTGACGCTGGCCGGGTGTCATGGTCAGGACGTCGTCGCCCTGGAAGCGCACCTCGCCGTGCGTGACGAAGCCGGGCGGTGTGTCGAGGATGCCCATGATGGCCTGGGCCGTCACGCTCTTGCCCGACCCCGACTCGCCCAACACCGCTAGCGACTCGCCCGGCATCAGGGAGTAGCTCACGCCGTTGACGGCCTTGGCGACACCCTCGCGGGTGCGGAACTCGACGTGCAGGTCGTCGACCTCGAGCAGTGGTGTCGTGCCAGTGGAGCCGGCGGCGGCCGACCCCGACTCGGTCACAGTCATGGATGGGCCTTCCTCAGCGGAGCTTGGGGTCGAGGGCCTCGCGCACGGCGTCGCCGAGCATGATGAAGGCCAGGATCGTCACCGACAGGAAGATGATCGGGAACATCATCATGTGCGGGCTGACCCGCAGGTAGGTCTGGGCGTCGGAGATCGCGATGCCCCATGACACGACCGGTGGCTGCAAGCCGATGCCCAGGTAGGACAGTGCGGCCTCGACGCTGATGTAGACACCGAGCGAGATGGTCGCCACCACGATGACCGGGGTCAGCGCGTTGGGGAGCACGTGCCGGCGGATGATCGCCCCGTTGCTGGCCCCCAGCGCGCGGGCGGCCTGGACGAAGTCCGCCTGCTTCACCTGGATCACCGAGGAGCGCATCATCCGGGTGAAGATCGTCCAGCCCAAGACGGCCAGGGCGACGGCCACCTTCGTGACCGCCGCGAGCTCTGAGGTGCCCTCGTCGCTCGGGAAGGCGAACAGGAACAGGATCGCGCCCAGGAGCAGCGGGATCGCGAAGAACACGTCGGTGACGCGCGAGACGATCGTGTCCACCCATCCGCTGAAGAACCCGGCGACGATGCCCATCACCGAGCCAAAGGCGGCGGCGAAGGCCGTCGTGAAGACGCCGACCAGGATCGAGGCGCGGGCACCGTAGATGGTGCGGGCGTAGACGTCGCGCCCCTGGGTGTCGTAGCCGAACGGCGCCCCCGGACCCGGGCCCTTGCGGCTGTTGGCCAGGTCGGAAGCCGTGGGGTCGGTGTTGGTGAACAGGCCAGGGAAGATGGCCATGACGACCAGGACGACGATCAGCACCGACGCGGTCCAGAAGATCCAGTTGCGCCGCAGGTCCTCCCAGGCGTCGCGCCCCAGCGAGCGCGGCTTGTCCTTGCCCGGCTGGTTGGCCGTCGGCGGGGCGCCGGCGTGACCCTCCACCGTGCCGGTGGTCCCGGCGGCGGTCGTCTGCCAGTCACTCATAACGGATCCTCGGGTCCAGGACTGCGTAGAGCAGGTCGACGAGCAGGTTCATCACCAGGAAGACCAGCACGAGGAGGGTGACCACCGCCACAACGGTGGCGCCCTCGCGCAGCCGGATCGAGCGGTAGACGAGCCCGCCCACGCCGTTGATGTTGAAGATGCCCTCGGTGATGATCGCGCCGCCCATGAGGGCCCCGAAGTCGGCACCGATGAACGTGATGACCGGGATCATCGAGTTCCTGACGGTGTGGACCCCGACCACGCGCTTGCGGGAGAGGCCCTTCGCGTTGGCGGTCCGCACGTAGTCGGCGCGGATGTTCTCGGTCAGGCTCGACCGCATCAGGCGCGCGATATAGGCGAGCGAGATGCTCCCCAGGACCAGGCCGGGAAGGATCAGGTCACTGAATGGCGCCTCGGAGGAGACGGTGACCGGGAAGATCCCCCACCTGATGCCGAGGCTGTACTGCAGGAGGAAGCCGACGACGAAGACCGGCAGGGAGATCACGATCAGCGTCGAGATCAGCACGAAGTTGTCGATGAAACCGCCGCGCCGCAGCCCGGCCAGCACACCGGCGCCCAGGCCCACGACGGCCTCGAACGTCAGCGCCACCAGGGCCAGCTTGACGGTGGTCGGGTAGGCCAGCACCACGAGCTCGGCAACGTCCTGACCGGCGAAGGTCTCCCCCAGGTCGCCTCGGAGCAGGTTCCCGAGGTACTTGAAGTACTGGATCAACAGCGGGTCGTCCAGGTTGAACTTCTCGGTCTGGGCGTCGATGTAGGCGTCGGTGCAGGGGCGCTGCCCGCACTTGCCCGCGAAGGGGTTTCCGGGAAGGGCCCAGACCATCCAGTAGATCAGGAACGTGGTCCCGATGAGCACCGGGATCATCTGCAGCAGGCGCCGAACCAGATATCGGCCCATGGACCCTCCTCACCCTTTCCGGGCAGGTCGCGCAGGATGGCGCACGATGGTGTAACGACGAGCCGCACCATAACCCAGTGCTCGGCCCGCGACGAACCTCGGGCCGGGCCTAGGAAAGGACGGGTCGGGACGCCGGAACCAGGTCAGCATGCCACCGGCCGGCCGCGTCGGGGACAAGACCCCTCGGCGACCGGCCGGCCGCATCACATGCGTGTTCTGATCAGCTGGAGCGGGTCACCTATTTGACGGTAACGCTCTCCAGGTCGAGAGTGCCGAACGGGGTGACCTTGACGTTGGACAGCTTCGTCGACCAACCGGACTGCTGGTTGTTGTACCACAGCGGGATGACCGCCATGGTGTCGGCCAGCAGCTTCTCAGCCTCCTGGTACTTGGCGTTGGCCTCCTCGGTGGTCGGGGCGGCCGCGGCCTCCTTGGTCAGCTTGTCGAACTCGGGGATCGACTGGTCGTTGTCGTTCGAGGACGCGCCCGTGGCGTAGAGCGGCACCAGGAAGTTCTCGATCGACGGGTAGTCCATCTGCCAGCCGGTGCGGAACAGACCGGTCATCTTGCGCTCGGTGATGTCGGTGCGGAAGGTGTCGAAGTCGACGTAGGCCTTGGCCTGGGCGTCAATGCCGAGCGCGTTCTTGATGCTGCCGGCGATGGCCTCCGCGGCCTCCTTGTTGCCCGGAGTATCAGCGTTGTAGCCGTAGGTCATCTTGCCCTCGAAGCCGCCGGCCTTCTGGAGGTACTCCTTGGCCTTGGCGGGGTCGTAGGTGCAGAACTCCCCGCAGGCGCCCTCCTTGTAGCCGTTGACGACCGGGGACACCCAGCCGGTGGCAGGGGTACGGCCGTTGTTGTAGATCTTCTCGACGATCTGGTCACGGTTGATCGCCAATGAGATGGCCTTGGCCAGGTCCGGGCTCTTGTACTTGGGGTCGTAGATCGGCACGGTTGCGGTGTTGACGACACCCACCGGCTTGTCTTGCTGCCGGTCTCCCAGGTCCTGCTTGTACTGGTCACCGGCCAGCGCCGACGGCGGGATCACGTCGGTGAAGTCCACGTTGTTGGCCAGCAGGTCGGCGTACTCAGCCTCGGGCGACTGGTAGGTCTTGAAGATAACCTTGTCGATCTTCGGCTTCGCGCCCTTGTAGGCATCGAACGTCGAGAGGGTGTAGCCGGTGTCGCCGTTGCCGCTGTCGAGCTTGAAGGCACCGTTGCCGACCGGCTTGTCGCCGAAGGCCTCGGGGTCGTCGAAGAACGACTTGGGCAGCGGGGAGAACGCTGTGTAGCCCACCATGACCGGGAACACCGACGACGGCGTGGACAGGGTGGCCTCAAACGTCAGGTCGTCGACGACCTTGAGGCCCTTCATCTCCTTGATCGGCGCCTCGCTGGCGTCGATCTTCTCGTCCTTGTTCTTGTCCTCGCCCTGCACATCGAGGAAGCCGTCGATGGGGGCGAAGAAGTAGGAGTTCTGCATGGCGTTGGGGCCGTAGGCGCTCCAGTTCCACGCGTCCACGAAGCTGGCGGCGTCCACCGCGCTGCCGTCGTGGAAGGTCCAGCCGTCGTTGAGCGTCACGGTCCAGACCTTGTTGTCCTCCGACTCGATGCTCTTGGCCACGGCGTTCTCGGGGGAGGCGTCGTCGGGGTTGTAGTCGACGAGGCCGGTGAACATCTCGTCGATGATGTTGCCGCCGCAGACCTCGTTCGAGTTGGCCGGGATCAGGTTGTTCTGCGGTTTGCAGTGACCGATCGTGACCGTACCGCCGGTCTTGCCCTCGGACGGTGTGCCGCTGCCCTCGCCCGGGTCGTCGCCGCCACAGGCCGTCGCGGCCAGGGCGACTGCTGCCACCCCTGCCAGGACCCGGGCTCCGCGTGTGAGACCACGCATGTACTGCCTCCTGTCGATTCATCGGACCGTCGCTCCGACACGTCCGGCGCACCTGGCCGCCATCGACCAGGCCGCAAGGCCGCCCGGTGGCTCGACAAAGAGCCCACAGGTCGGCAAGCGGGACTTTTCTATCATTCCGAGAGCGCCGGGCGGTCTGTACGCGGTTGCGATTCGATTACGACTCGGACACCGATTACGCCGAACGTGTCACGACCCGGAGGCCGATGGGACCCGCCCGGCCTGGCCCCGCCTGCTGGTCCGTCCGCGGGCCTGGGCCGAGAGCTCCACCTTTCGCATGCGCACCGTGGCGGGGGTCACCTCGACGCACTCGTCCTCGCGGCAGAACTCCAGGGCCTGCTCGAGGGACAGCGCCCTGTGCGGGATCAGCGGCA
>JBOGDX010000243.1:0-5389 GCA_050743225.1 Actinomycetes bacterium
CGACAGCGGCACTTGCGAGACCGGCCAGCGGCCCGACCGGTTGCGGACCGAAGCGGGCGGCGGCGAACCCCGCGGCGATCGCGGCCGCGGGAACGATCGGCCCGACCAGCACGGCCTGTACGACGTACAGCAGGGTCACCGCGGCCAGGACGTGGAGGGGTCGGCTGCGTCGCCACACGACGGCCATCCCCGCGCCGATCGCGGCGACCGAGGCGACGCCCGAGGCCGTGGCGGAGGGCGGTGGAGCGTTCCCGGGCTGGACGGCCAGGATCTGGACCACGGCACAGACGCCGGCCAGCACCCCGTCTCTGGTGACCGGACTCATGCCGGGTCCAGTCCCCAGAACGGACCCGTCAGTCCGACCGAGCGGAAGTAGTCGGTGGCCGCGGCCGGCTCTCGTCGCACGTACCCGCGGTCGAGCCGGCCGGCGTACCACCCCTGCGCCAACCGCCACAGCGTCGCGAGGTCCATCACGTAGCCACGGTCGGTGCCGGTCGCGGCCAGCCAGGTGTCGACACACGCGGTCGAGCAGAACAGCCGCTGGTTGCCGCAGGCGCGGACCACGTCGTCCCACACGTGCGCCATCGGCACGAGGAAGTGCGCTACCTGGTCGCCCGCGGGCGGACCGTGACGGTCGACGACCCAGGCCAGCGCCGCGTCGCAGCCAGGACAGCGCGTCGAGACCAGCACGTCGGGCTCGCCGGGCAGCAGGTGCGGCAGGGCGAACGAGTCCCATGCGCAGCCGCCCCACCAGAGCGTGCGCCGGCCCATGACGGCGAAGCCGAGAGGGATCGTCGCGAACGGGTGGGCCATGACCAGCCGGTCGTCATCGTCGAGGACCAGGTGACGCGCGGCGGCAAGCCGGCGCAGGGAGTCGCGTACGTCGCGCGGGGAGAGGCCCAGGGACTCGGCCACATCACGGGGCGTCGGCGCAGCCCCGGCCTCGGCCAGCCACCGGTAGACAGCGAGCCGGACGTCCTCGTCGGTGGTCTGGTCGGCGGTCATGGCAGTCGTCGCCGGCCGGCGAAGCCGAGGTCCGTGCGGTGGTACCAGCCGAGCTCGCGGTCGCCCTCGAGCCAGCAGAGCAGGACCGCGACACCGTCGAGCTCGCTGGGGAAGTCCACGAGCAACGGGGCCAGCCCCTTGAGCTCGGCACCGGTCTCCTGCACCCGGGTCATCAGCTCGTCCAGCCTCGCCTGCGCCGCCTTGAGCTCGGCCAGGCCGCCGAGCGCGGAGGCCGGCCCGCCCGGCGACTGCGCGGCTGCCAGCTCGGCGGCGTCGGCGCGCAGCGCGACGACCTCGTGGAGCACCGGCAGCAGAGCCCGCAGCTCGCCCCGCGCCTCGTCCACGGTGAACAGCGCCATACCCCGAGCCTGCCAGCCGTCCCGCGATGCCGGGTGGACCGGTCGGTGCCGATGGGTAGCGTGTCGGGGCGTGACGCCACGGCCCACGGTGGGCCCCCCGAACGACCTCAGCGCGTCGCCGGCCGAGCGGGTGCGTGAGCTCGGTCGGCTGATCGGCCCGGACGCGGTCGTGGACTGGTGTGGCGACCTGCTCGTGCGACGGGTTCCGTACCAGAGCCCCGAGCTCCCCCCGCTGAGCTGGCTGGGCGGGCTGTCCGCGGTCGCGCTCGAGGCTCGCGGCTATCCCGAGGTCGACGCGTACTGGCCGCGGGTGTGGGCGGCGCGCGGGCTGCTGCACGGCTACGACGCCTCGGCCGCTCGGTCGGTCGTCGCTGCCCTGGGCGACGAGGCGTGGCGGGTGCGGGAGATGGCGGCCAAGGTCGTCGCACGGTGGGAGGTCGGCGAAGCCGCCGACGCTCTCGTCCCGCTGCTGGCGGACGCTGTCCCCCGGGTGCGGGCGGCGGGCGTGCGCGCGCTCGGTGTGGTGGGGGAGGGGGAGCACGCCGAGGCCCTGCACGAGGTGACCGACGACCCGGAGGAGGCCGTACGCCGGGCAGCGGGTGACGCGCTGGACCGGCTCGGGGTGCGGCTGGACCGGGAGCTCTAGGGTTCGATCATGGCCTGGCTGCCCGACGACTTCGTCCACCCGACCCGCGTCGAGCTCCGCACCGGGCACCACCTGAGGCCGATCCGGGCCGACGACGTCGACCTCGACATGCCCGCGGTCATGGGTTCGCAGGAGCGCCTCTGGGTCATCTACGGCGATGCGTGGGGATGGCCCCCGGCCACCATGACGCGAGAGCAGGACCGCGAGGACCTGGCCCGGCACGAGCGCGAGATCGAGGCCCACCAGTCGTTCAACTACGCCGTCTTCGATGCAGCTGAGACCGAGCTCCTGGGCTGCGTGTACATCGACCCGCCGGAGAAAGCGGGTGCGGACGCCGAGATCTCCTGGTGGGTCGTCGACCGATTCGTGGCAACGGACGTCGAGCAGGCGCTCGACGAGCTCGTTCCGCGCTGGATCGCCGACTGGCCGCTGGACCGGCCGCGGTACGTCCCGCGCGACATGACCTGGGCGGAGTTCCACAAGCTGCCGGACCTGCCTTGGGACGACCGCGATCGCTGACCGGCTCCACGTCGACACGACGGGGCATGGCTCGGGTTGGGCGACTGCGCGTCCTACCCCGGTGCGCTCGATACGGCGCAATCCCCTGCTGGCGGCGTCTGGGGGCCCTTCGCGCGTGATTGCGCCGTCATCGGCGCACCGGGGGCGATAGGGCGCGGCGGACAGAGCCACGGCTGCCGCTGGAAAGCAAGGCGACGCACCGGCCGAGTGCCAAGATTTTCCCTGACTTGGGGCAAATGGGGTTCAGGTGACGCCAGGGACCGCCGAGCATGATCACGTGCAGGCGGGGCGACGACGCATTGCGGGACGCGGGGTCCTCGGGACCCTGGTGACGATTGCGGTGACGGTGGCGGGGCTCGGCACCGCACCCCCTGCGCAGGCTGCGGTCAGCGACCCGGTCGCGCCGGTGGACGCTCCCGGCGTGGTCGAGGGCTTCTCGCCGTACCTGGGCCAGGTCTCGTGTGACCCCACGCCCAAGCCCGGCGCGGTCGCGCTGCGCCAGATGGTGCTGGCGGCCTACGGCGGGCGGGACGCCGGCATCGGCCGCTCCTGCAGCATCGGCGGCGGCAGCGAGCACAAGGAGGGCCGAGCGTGGGACTGGGGTCTCGACGCGGCCAACCCGGCCGAGAAGGCCCTCGCCGACCGTTTCCTGTCCTGGCTGCTCGCGCCCGGACCCAACGGCATGGCCGCCTACAACGCGCGGCGGCTCGGCGTGATGTACGTCATCTGGGACGGACGCGTGTGGAGCCAGTACCGCGCGTCCGACGGGTGGCGGCGGTACGGCGGGGGCAGCGCCCACACCGACCACGTCCACATCTCGCTGACCTGGAACGGCGCGACCAGGCGCACCTCGTGGTGGACCGGCAAGGCGTCGGCGACCGACTACGGGCCCTGCGTCGAGGTCGAGGGCGCGCTGGCGACGCCGTGGCGCTCGCCGCGTGCCACACCGTGCCCGGCCCCCGTGCCGGCCGCCAGTCTGACGGGGACGCCGTCCCTCGAGCGGGGCTCGACCGGCCCGTACGTCACCCAGCTGCAGCGGCTGCTCTCGGTCGAGCCGGTGACCGGGTTCTTCGGCCCTCTCACCGAGGCCGCGGTCGTCGCGTTGCAGCAGCGACACGGGATCCGCGCGACCGGGACCACGACGCCGGCGACGTGGGCTGCGGCCCGCAGCGGGCCGGCGCCCGTCCCGTCGGCCCCGGACACGCAGCCGGTGGTGGCGGGCCGGGCCCTGCCAGCGCGGATGAACTACATCGTGCGCAAGGGTGACAGCCTGAGCCGCATCGCCAAGGTGTGGCGCTCGACGGTTCCGGCGATCCGGTCGGCGAGCGGGCTGCGCACCGACCTGATCCGGGTGGGGCAGAAGATCACCGTCCCGGTGCGCTCCGGCATCACCAAGTTCACCTGGACCACGGTGCGCACGGGGGACCGTGGCGTGGCCGTGAAGGCGCTGCAGACCGCGCTGCGGATGAAGCCCAAGTACCGCACCGGGTACTTCGGTCCCATCACCAAGCGCAAGGTCAACAAGCTCAAGTCCGGTCGGGGCTGGAAGGCCGACGGGGTCGCCGGCCCGGGGGTCTGGCGGGCGCTCGGCGCCTAGCTCGCGCCGTTCTTGGGTAAGGCGGCGACATGACCATCACGACGTTCCCGCACGAGGTCCGAGACCTGCTCGATCGGCCCAACCCCGCTGTGATCACGACGCTCCGCGCCGACGGGCACCCGGTGTCGGTCGCGACGTGGTACCTGATGGACGGCGACCGGGTGCTGGTCAACATGGACGAGGGGCGAAAGCGGCTCGACCACCTGCGCTCCGACCCTCGGGTGAGTCTCACCGTGCTGGCCGACGGCGACTGGTACACGCACGTGAGCATGCAGGGCAGGGTCGTCGAGATGGGCGACGACGACGGGCTGGCCGGCATCGACCGGCTGTCCCGGCACTACCGCGGGCGTGACTATCCCAACCGCAGGCGCGGGCGGGTCAACGCGTGGATCGAGGTCGAGCGCTGGCACGGCTGGGGCAAGACGGCCAACACGTGACCTCGGGGCAGCTCAGCGCCCGGTCGAGGAGAAGTGCTGGTAGTCCTTGCGAGTGGTCCAGGCCCCACCCCATGACCAACCGATCGACGCGAACGCCCTGCGCACCGCCCGCGTCACCATGCCCTTGCGCAGCGGGGAGCGGTCGACGTACTTCTCGCCGGCCGGCGGCTCCACGGTCCCGCGGTAGACGTAGGGGTTGCGCACCGGGTTGATGTCGACCGCCCGGCCGTAGGAGTGCTCCGACCACGACGTCCCGCTAGTCACGCGTCGACAGTTGAAGGCCGAGGTGTTGTTGGCGGCCATCGACGCTGCGTCGCTGCCACGGTAGTCGTCCACCAGCCGCATCCGCCGGATCGGGAACCGCTGGGCGTACAGCCTCTCGAACACGTCGACGACATCGGCCGCATGGTCCTCGTGCACCACCAGCTCCCCCTGCCGCGCGGTGCCGCCGAACCGCTCGTAGGTCACCCGCAGGTATCGCAGGTCCGTGCGGGCGACGGGGCAGCCCTTGCGCCAGCTGTAGACCATCCGGGCCTTGAGGGCGTCGTCGATCCGCTGGACCGATGACGTGAATGCGGGCAGCCCCGTCGTCGCGGCGGAGGTCGACGCGGGTGCGACGGTGACGGCGGCCAGGCAGGTCAGCGCCAGCGCGCACCCGACTCGGCGCATCAGTCGGGTGGTCACGCCGACAGCCTCCCATCCCTGACTAGTCGAGGCGGTCGACTGCGGTGACGTGGACGACCGCCTCCCCTGACTCGTCGGACGCCTTCAGGTCCACCTCGGCGCCGATGCCCCAGTCGTGGTCGCCGGCCGGGTCGTCGAAGAC
>JBOGDX010000244.1:0-5385 GCA_050743225.1 Actinomycetes bacterium
CTCGGTCGAGGCGATCTCGTCGGCCAGCACCAGCAGCAGCCGCCGCTGCGCGGCCAGCCGAGTCGCATACGCGCCCGGCAGCTGCAGGGCGTCCATCGCCGCGGTCGCGGTGTCACCGCCCAGGTCGGTCGCCGTCAGCCGGATGTTGTGCTTGGCCAGCAACGCCCGCACCCCGGCCTTGACCGCGGTCGCCAGCTTCACCAGCTGCCGGCGATGACGAACCAGCTCCCGCAGCTCCCGCAGCTCCGGCGGGGCGATGTAGGCCTCCGGCAACGAGCCCAGCCGCAGCAGGTTCGCCAGCTCGTAGGCGTCCCGCGGGTCGGTCTTGACCCGCTTGCGCTTGCGCAGCGCCTTCATCCCGTACGGGTGCGCCAGATGCACCTCGAACCGTGCCGCCGTCAAGGCATCGACCGCCCAGTACCAGCCGTAGGTGGCCTCGACCACGACCGGGCAACCACGACCACCGGCCCTGCGGACCTCGCGCACCAGGGCCTTCGGGTCGTTGTCGACGCGCACCCAACCCAACTCGGTACCGGCCCCGTCCAGACCAGCGATCACCGACCGGTGCAGATGCAGATCGATCCCTACGAACCGCCGCCCGACAGGGATACCGTCGCTCATGGTGGCCTCCCTTCCACGTGGGTCATGAGCAACCGCAGTTTCCTGCGGCACTCACGGGAGCGGGAGGCCCCGCCCCGGTATGGCATCACCTATCGTGCTGGCATGACGGCTAGCGGTGTCGGTGACTTCCGCTGTCCCGAGTGCGCTGATGACGTCGCCCGATGCTCTGAATGTGTGCACGTGCACGAGTGGTACGACCACGTTGGCCCGAACGAGCACATGTGCCAATGGTGTCTCTACGGCGACTACGAGAACGATCCGAGCGGCCGGGGTCCATACAGCCGCTCGTAACGGCACCTAGCGCTCGCGAGGTCGCACCGCCGCAGCCAGAAGATCTGGGTGGAGGAGGGCAGCCGCGTCGAGCACTTCTAAGCCGACGATCTTGCCGTCCTTCCAGTCCATGACGACGAACGCCTGCATGCCCTCCGGTGGGTCGACGGGGACGCTGTCGCGCCCTGGCATCAGTTGCTGGTCGGTCAGGTAGATGTACGCCGCGTCGACTTCCGGGTCATAGGTGATGCGCATCCGCGCATAGTGCCGGGTATCGCTCGGTTGTGGGAGAGGCGCCTACCGCTGATCGCGATAACCGCTATGTCGGCCGTCGCCTGGTAGACGGCGTGATCAATGCGAGGCCATGACTCTTCTGGCACTTGAGGGCAAGAGCCATTGTCGACGGTCGGTCTTCGAGGTCGCCGACGCGTACATCCTTTTCGAGAGCGGACTCCTGGAGAAGTGCGTTGGGACGACGAGGACGGGCAGCTGCTCGGGCACGAGCCGCCCGGCGGCGGAGCGCTGTTTCCCGTCGGTCGGAAGTCAAGCCGGCGAGGGGTGTCGCTGGATGGGCACCGGCCGACGCGAGCCGCACCGATCCCTGTGCCGTGCTGCGGGACCTCGCCGCTGCGAGCGAGGCGGCCGCGGCGGCCGTTCACGCCGAAGTCAACCGGCTGAGGTCGGCAGGCACCGGCTGGCCGGCCATCGGTAAGGCGCTGGGCGTGACTCGACAGGCAGTCCGGCAGCGCTACGGGCGGCTCAGGTCAGCAGGCACCGATTGACCGGTCGTCGGTCGCGCGCACTGGTCGTGACGACTCCGGCGGCCCGACAATGAAATGGCCGCAAGGATGCCCGTACACTCGAGAACACTTTTTCTGTGCTACGTTATTGCGGTGGCTCGAGCCATCCGCTGGTATCGCACAGCGCGGCGCCATCGGGTCGGCAAGGCCCACGCGATGCATGTGATCCGCTCGACCGAACCAGCCCGCGTGCCGGCCACCGGCTCAGCCGACGCCCGGCTCGTCTGGATCGGTGAAGACGACCGCGGCATCGAGCTGGAGGTCGTGGCGCTGGACCTCGACGAGGCGATCATCGTCATCCACGTCATGCCAACGGATCTACGGAGGTCATCGTCATGACGAAGCAGCCGACCTACACACTTGGGCCAGACGTTGCAGAGAACGAGGAGCTGCGGGACAGCCAAGGCCGGATCGTCGACGAGCGCTACGTCGACGCGGCCGTTGACGACGCCCTGGAGAAGGTTCGGGGCCGAGGCCGGCCGTCCCTGTCACAGACCGGCGAGTCACCGCTGCTGCGCGTCCGAGTCTCGCGTGAACTCGATGCCGCGGTGCGTCGAGCCGCAGAAATGGCGGGAACTACTCGCTCTGAGTGGGTACGTCACACGCTGGAGGAGGCCAGCCGCAAGACCGGTTGATCATCCGCGTTCCGTGCCACTTGCGTGCCACTTCCAGCCGGACGCCGGCGTACTTCCGCGGACCAAGGCGGACGCGACTACCGCGCTGACCTGCGGCGACGTACATTGACGGACGGCACCAGACGGCCCGCGGGGGTCTTCCAAGCTGGTCATGCGGGTTCGATTCCCGTCACCCGCTCCACACTGAACACGCAGGTCAGGCGTCGGCTGGCCGCAGCTCGCCGATCCGCTCGGGGTCAGCCGTCAGGCCCGCCCGACAGAGATGCGGCCCGTGACGCGGACCTTCTCGATTTCCTTGCAACCCTCGAGAGCAGAACGCCGACCCGAAGCCCTGCTGACGATCACGCGGGGCGCGGACCCTCCCGGCGCTCACCGCCCGCGCCGCTGCGCCAGGATGTCGGGCTACCACCTGTACGCCTTCCGGATCGGCCACACGTCTTACCTGGACATCGACGACGACTGGCCAGACGACTCGGTCGACCCAGCCTCGGTTCTGCTCGGGGACCTGGTCGGGCCGGGCGACAAGTTCACCTTCGAGCACGACTTCGGCGACGGCGGCCCGTGGGGATACGCCGACCTCCTGGAGGCGATCGCCGACCCCGAGCACGAGCGGCACGCGGAGCTGCTGGAGTGGACGGTGAAGGCTTCGACCCCGAGGCCTTCGACCCGGCCGAGGTCGACCGGATCTTCGCCACCGTCTTCGACCTGTCGAGCTGACCTCTGCGCTCCGGGTCACCTTCGGGGCTGGGTGTCCTCATGATTGAGACATCGGGACATCCGGGTTCCTACGCGGGTCGGGCACCGTTGGAGTCCGGCTCGCTCATTCCAAAGATCATTGGAGTCTCTATCGGCTATTCCAACAGAACATGGCTGAGTGTTGTAGTGTCACCTCGTGGATCCAACGGACTTCCAGGCACCATCGTTCGGCCGGGCGACCCGGCGCGCGGGTGATCGCTGGGCGTTCTGGTACTTCGAACCGTCGCCGATCCGGCGGGACCTCATGCTCGACTCGGCGACAGTGCTGGCGCTGTCCGAGGCTGACGCGGCCCTGGGGCACCTGCAGGGGCTGGGGCATCTGATCACCGACCCCCAGCTGCTCATCGGCCCGTACGTGACCCGCGAGGCTCTCGCGAGCTCCCGGATCGAAGGCACCCAGGCGTCGCTGGCCGAGGTTCTGCAGGCTGGCGCCGAAGTCGATGAGACCGGGCACACGACCGACGACGTCGCCGAGGTCCAGTCGTATGTGCGGGCCACCTACCGCGGCCTCGAACTGATCAAGACGCTCCCGATCAGCCAGCGGCTGGTCCTCGACGTGCACCGCGTGCTGCTCACCGGAGTCCGCGGCGAGGACCGGCTACCGGGTGAGCTACGTCGCAGCCCGGTCTGGGTGGGGTCCCCGACGGACAGCCCCGACACGGCGATCTTCGTTCCCCCGCTGCCCGAACGCCTGGGCGACCTGCTCGCCGACTGGGAGAGGTTCGTCAACGAACCGGGACCTCAACCCGCCCTGGTCCGGTGTGCGCTCATGCACTACCAGTTCGAGACCATCCACCCCTTCCTGGACGGCAACGGTCGCATCGGCCGTCTGCTCATCGGCCTCTTACTCCACCAGCAGGGCCGGCTGACGACGCCGCTGCTCTACCTGTCGGGCTACCTCGAGACCCACCGGCGCGAGTACTACGAGCGGCTGCAGGCGGTCCGGGAACGCGGCGAGATCCAGCAGTGGCTGCAGTTCTTCCTCACCGCCGTCCAACGACAGGCCGAGGACGGCGTCGACCGTGCCGGCCAGCTGGTCCGCGTCCGCGAGGAGTACGTGACCGCCGCGGCGCGCTCGCGCTCCCGTATCGGCGAGGTCGTCCCGCTGATTTTCGCCAACCCCTTCGTCACCGTCCGACGCGTCGAGGCAGCCCTCAAGATCACCAACCAGGGCGCGCGCAACCTTATCCGCGACGCCGAGTCGCGCGGATGGCTCCAGCCTCTCCAGGTCCGCGGTCGGGGCCGTCGCCAGTACTGGGTGGCTCGCCAGGTCTTCGAGATCATCGAGGCGCCTCCGCAGTACGAGCGCCGACGGGTCCAGGAGGCCACGGAAGCGCTCGAGCAGACACGGTCGTCCGCGGCTCCCGAGCACCTCGTGCCCGTCCCCGGCGACACCGTCCAACCACACGAAGAGAACACGATGAGCACATCGGGGGACGACGGGTAAGCGTGACGCTCGGGGAGCTGGAGCGGCGGCCAGGTTCGGCCCGCTGATGACCGGACCGGCGCGGGGTAGCGTCACAAGGACCGCGATCACGAGCAGAGCGCTCGCCGGAGGCTGGAACCCGGGCACCGAGGAGGCTGCGCGACGATGCTGGAGATCAGCGCGCTCACCTGGGCGGTGACCGTCGGTCTGGTGCTCGCCCTGCTGGCGCTGGACCTCACGCTGGCCGCACTGCGCCCGCACAAGGTGGGCTTCGGCGAGGCGGTCGCGTGGTCGGTGTTCTACATCGGTGTCGCGGTGGCGTTCGGGGCCTGGTTCGCCTGGCAGCACGGCGGGGAGTTCGGCACCGAGTACTTTGCCGCCTACATCGTCGAGAAGAGCTTGTCGGTCGACAACCTGTTCGTCTTCGTCATCATCATGACGACCTTCGCGGTGCCGGAGGAGCACCAGCACAAGGTGCTCACCTTCGGCATCGTGCTAGCGCTGGCGATGCGGGCGGTGTTCATCGCGGTCGGGGCGACCCTGCTGTCACTGTTCTCGTTCATGTTCCTCGTCTTCGGCGCGCTGCTGCTGTTCACCGCGGTGCAGCTGTTCCGGCACCGGGACGAGGACCCCGACGTCGAGGACAACGTGATCGTCAAGGGCGCCCGCAAGATCCTGGCGGTGAGCGAGGACTACGTCGGCGGGAAGTTGCTCACCAGGGTCGCCGACCGTCGAGTGGTCACCCCGCTGTTCATCGTGATGGTCGCGATCGGCGGGATCGACGTGCTGTTCGCGCTGGACTCGATTCCCGCGGTGTTCGGGGTGACCGAGGAGGCCTACATCGTCTTCGCGGCCAACGCCTTCGCCCTGCTCGGCC
>JBOGDX010000245.1:0-5352 GCA_050743225.1 Actinomycetes bacterium
CCCATCAGGGCCAGGACGTACACCGCTCCTGTCGCGGCACCGAGCCTCGGCCAGATCTGGTCCGACATGTCCACCACCTCCGGTATCAGGGACAGCCGGACGCTAGGCGTGGCCACCGCCCGGCGGCGTCCACCACCCGCGGTCCCCGGGTAGCCCGCAGGGTGGACATCTGCGAACCGCGGGTCCGCATCGCGGCGGACTCCCGAGAGCGATCATCGGCGTACCGTCGGGGCTGTGAGGCTGCGGTTCTCGCGGGAGGAGGTCCTTCCCGCGCTGGCGCTCGGTGTGCCCATGGTCGCCGAGGCGGTGTTCGCCGGACCGGCCGACCGCACTCTGCCGGCGCGTGTGCTGCTGGCCGCAGTCACCTCGGTGGGCATGCTCTGGCGCACCCGGCTGCCGCTGGTCACTCTCGCCATCGCGCTCGCGGCACCGGTCGTCCGGCACGAGGTCGGGGGCGGCGGAGACGGCCTGCACTACCTGGCCGTGCTGGTCGCGGTGTACTCCGTCGGGGCGCACGGCCAGCGACGTGACGGCTTGGTCACCGGCGCCCTCCTGCTGGCCCTGCTGTTCACGCCAACAGAGCGGGCCAAGCTGGCCAACGGGGAATGGGGCGAGCTGATCGGTCCCGTCCTCTCGATGGTCCTCGCGTTCGGCATGGGCCGCATAGTGGGGATTCGGACGAAGCAGGCTCTCGACGCCGAGCAGCGCGCCACCCACCTGGAACGCGACCGAGACGAGCGGGCCCGAGAGGCGGTCGCGGAGGAGCGCGCGCGGATCGCCCGCGAGCTGCACGACATCGTCGCCCACCACGTCAGCGTGATGGTGATCCAGGCACAAGCGGGCCAGCGTCTTCTCGGCTCCGACGAGGGGGACGCCCGGGATGCGCTGACCACGATCGAGACCATCGGGCGGGACGCGCTGGTCGAGCTGCGCCGGCTGCTGGACGTGCTCCGGCGGACCGCGGACACCCCCGGCACGGGCCCACAGCCCGGGCTGGGTGAGCTGCCCGCGCTGATCTGCACCGCCCGAGAGGCCGGGCTCCCCGTCGAGCTGCACCTGGAGGGCGAGCCGGCAACCCTGTCGGCGGGGCTGGACCTGTCGGCCTACCGGATCGTGCAGGAAGCGGTCACCAACGCGATGAGGTACGCAGGCAAGGCCCGCACCGAGGTGCTGGTCCGCTACTGCCCCGACGCGGTCGAGCTCGAGATCAGCGACGACGGTCCAGGGCCAACCTCGCCCGACGGCACCGGCCACGGTCTGACGGGAATGCGGGAGAGGGCCAGCCTGTACGGAGGGGTCCTGGAGGCCGGACCGCGTGCCGGGCGGGGCTTCGCCGTGCGCGCAAGGCTGCCGCGGTGACGATCCGCGTCGTCATCGCCGACGACCAGTCTTTGGTGCGAACAGGCTTCAGCGCGATCCTCTCCCACGAGCCGGACCTGGATGTGGTGGGCGAGGCGGGCGACGGGCGCGAGGCCGTGGAGCAGGCCCGGCTGCACCGCCCGGACGTGATGCTGATGGACGTCCGGATGCCGGTCATGGACGGTCTGGAGGCGACCAGGGCACTCACCGCTGGCCGCTCGACGACCCGGGTGCTCATTCTCACCACGTTCGACCTTGACGAGTACGTGTTCGCGGCACTCCGTGCCGGAGCCAGCGGGTTCCTGCTCAAGGACTGCCCGGCCGATCAGCTGCTCACCGCGATCCGGGTCGTCGCCGGCGGTGAGGCGATGATCGCTCCCGCGGTGACCCGTCGGTTGATCGCCGAGTTCGCCAACCGGCCGCGGCCGGGCGACCATGCGCAGCGCTTCGCCATGCTGACCGAGCGCGAACGCGAGGTCCTCGTCCTGCTCGCCGGCGGCCACTCCAACGCGGAAATCGCCGGGACGCTCTTCCTGGGCGAGTCCACGGTGAAGACGCACGTGGCCCGGATCCTGGCGAAGCTCGGGCTGCGGGACAGGGTGCAAGCCGTCGTGGAGGCCTACGAGTGCGGACTCGTCCAGCCCGGGTCCGGCGTGCAGCGGTAGCGGGCCGGGTCAAGCAGGCCGGTTCAGGCGGTGCGGCCGACGACCTGGTCGCAGAGCGCGACGAGAGCGTCTCTGGCCGGCCCTGCCCGGAGTGGCGCCAGCACGCCGCGCGCCTCCGCTGCCCACCGACCCACCTCGGCCTGCGCCTCGGCCACCACCGGGTGGGCCCGCATCAGCATCAGTGCCTCGGCGTGGTCCGCGTTGTCGGCCAGCCCGCCGTCGAGCAGGGCGAGCAGCCGCGCGTCCTCGGGCCGCGGTGACCGGCGCAGCAGCAGCACGGGAAGCGTCGGCACCCCCTCACGGAGGTCGGTCCCCGGGGTCTTGCCGGACTCGGTGATGTCCGACAGGAGGTCTAGCAGGTCGTCGGAGAGCTGGAAGGCGATGCCGATCCGCTCGCCGAAGCGGGTGAGCACGTCGACGGCCGTCTCGTCGGCACCGGCGAGCATCGCCCCGAACCGACCGGATGTGGCGATCAGCGAGCCCGTCTTGTCCGCCAGCACCGACAGGTAGTGAGCGACGGGGTCCTCACCGTCCGACGGGCCCACGGTCTCGCGGATCTGACCGGTCACCAGCCGCTCGAACGTACGGGCCTGCAGGCGCACCGCCTCCGGACCGAGGTCGGCAAGGATGTCCGACGCGCGGGCGAACAGGAAGTCGCCGGTGAGGATCGCCACGGAGTTGTCCCACCGGGCGTTCGCCGAGACCGCACCCCGGCGCAACGACGCCTCGTCCATGACGTCGTCGTGGTACAGGGTGGCCAGGTGGGTCAGCTCGACCACGACGGCCGACGGTACGACGCCAGGAGCGCCCGGATCGCCGAACTGCGCGGCGAGCAGCACCAGCAGCGGCCGGAACCGCTTGCCGCCGGCCTGCACGAGGTGCCGCGACGTCTCGGTGACGAACGGGAAGTCGCTCTTCACCGTCTCGTGCAACATCGACTCGACCGAGGCGAGGCCCGCCTGGACCGCCGCCTCGAGCGCGGGATCTGCCGACGGAGCGGTGAAGGGGCCGGGAACGGGCATGGGCGTCAGCGCACGAACTGCGTGGCCCGGGCGGCGAGCTCGAGCACCTCGGTCGGGTACACACCCAGCAGCAGTGTCACCCCGGCCGCCAGTGCGATCGACAACGTCGTCAACGGCGACGGGACGACGACGACCGGCCCCTCCGGTGCACTGGGTGTGAAGAACATGAGCACGACGACGCGGAAGTAGAAGAACGCCGCGATCGCGCTCATCAGGACGCCGATGACGACCAGCACCCCCGCGCCGCCGTCCCACGCGGCACCGAACACCGCGAACTTCGCGGTGAACCCGCTCGTCAACGGGATGCCGGCGAACGCCGCAAGGAAGAACGTGAACACCACTGCGACCACAGGTGACCGCCGGGCGAGGCCGGCCCACTGCGACAAGTGCGTCGCCTCGCCCGCCGCGTCACGCACGAGCGTCACGACCGCGAACGCACCGATCGTCGAGAAGCCGTACGCCACGAGGTAGATCAGCACCGACGAGACCCCGGCAGGCTCGCCGGAGCTCCCGACGGCGTCCGTCGCCACAAGGCCCGTGAGGACGAAGCCGGCGTGCGCGATGGAGGAGTAGGCCAGCATCCGCTTGACGTCGGTCTGCGTGATGGCGACGACCGAGCCGACCACCATCGTGAGGATGGCGACGCCCCACATGACGGGCCGCCACTCCCACGCCAGACCGCCCAGGGCGACGTAGAAGACGCGCAACAGGGCGCCGAAGGCGGCGACCTTGGTGCAGGCCGCCATGAAGCCCGTGATGGGCGTCGGGGCCCCCTGGTAGACGTCCGGCGTCCACGAGTGGAACGGCACCGCGCCGACCTTGAACAGCAGTCCGACCGCGAGCAGCCCGGTGCCTGCCAGGAGCAGCGTCTCGCTGCCGGCCTCCGAGCTCACCGCGTCGGCGATGCCGGACAGGCGCACAGTCCCGGCGTACCCGTACAGCAGGGCGACGCCGTAGAGGAAGAAGGCCGAGGAGAACGCACCGAGCAGGAAGTACTTGAGGGACGCCTCCTGGCTGAGCAGCCGCCGACGTCGCGCGAGGCCACACAGCAGGTACAGCGGCAGCGAGAGCACCTCGAGCGCGACGAACATCGTGAGCAGGTCGTTGGACGCGGGGAAGAGCAGCATGCCGCCGATGGCGAACATCAACAGCGGGAAGACCTCGGTCTGCGTGACCCGCTGCGACGTGAGCAACCGCTCGTGCTGTGAGCCGGGAATGGACGAGCCGGCGGGTGCGAACACGCCGCCCTCGTCGACCCGCTGCTCGGACGCCGCGAGCACGCCCGGGATCGCCAGCAGGAGGATCGTCCCTTGCAGGAACAGTGCGGGGCCGTCTACCGCGACGGCGCCCATGGCGGCCACGTTGTACTCGCCCGCAACCACCACCACTGAGGCGAAGGCCAGCACGAGGCCGAGGAGCGCCAGGGCCAGCTGCACCTCGTGCCGCCAGCGCCGGCCCATGAACGCCTCGACCAGGACACCGACGAGGGCCGCGCCGAAGACGATGAGCATCGGCATGAGCTGGCGGTACTCGACCGACGGGGTCTCGAACTCCGCGGCGAGAGTAGTGACGGTGAGCGGGCTCATGGCAACGCCCCCTCGCGCGGCACGACGGGTTGGGGATCCTCGACCCCCACCTGAAGCAGGGTGCGCTCGACCGCGGGGTTGATGACGTCGAGCAGCGGCTTCGGGTAGAAGCCGAGCGCGATGATCACCGCGATCAGGGGGGCGACCGCCCAGGCCTCACGCGACGTGAGGTCCGGGAACCGGGACGTGTGCTCGTTGGGCTGGCCGGTCATCGTCCGCTGGTACATCAGCAGGATGTAGATCGAGGCCAGGATGATGCCGCCGGTGGCGAGGACTGCCGCCGCCTCGTAGCGCGAGAAGGTCCCGACGAGCACCAGGAACTCGCTGACGAAGCTGGACAGGCCGGGCAGGGCGAGCGACGACAGACCGGCCACCAGGAACGTGCCCGCCAGCAACGGAGCCACCTTCTGGACGCCGCCGTAGTCGCCGATGAGCCGCGACCGGCGTCGGGAGATGAGGAAGCCGGCGATGAGGAACAGCGCGGCGGTCGAGAAGCCGTGGTTGACCATGTAGAGCGTCGAGCCCGCCTGGCCGTAGCTGGTCATCGCGAAGATGCCCAGCACGATGAAGCCGAAGTGGGAGATCGACGTGTACGCGATCAGCCGCTTCATGTCGGTCTGCCCGACGGCCAGCAGCGCTACGTAGACGATGCTGATGACGGCGAGGACCACAACAACCGGGGCGAACTCGCGGGTGGCGTCCGGGAACAGCGGAAGGACC
>JBOGDX010000246.1:0-5347 GCA_050743225.1 Actinomycetes bacterium
TTCTTGGCCGGGGCCTTCTTCGCGGTCCGCTTCGTGGCCGCCTCCGCCTCGCGGACGGTCTCGGCCTTGGCCGTCAGCGCCTCCACCAGCTCGATGACCGCCATCGGGGCGTTGTCGCCCTTCCTCGGACCGATCTTGGTGATGCGCGTGTAGCCGCCGTGGCGGTTCTCGTAGCGCGGGCCGATCTCGGCGAACAGCTCGTGCACGACGCCCTTGTCACGCACGACCGTCATCACCCGACGCCGCGCGTGCAGGTCACCACGCTTGGCGAAGGTGATGAGGCGCTCGGCGAGCGGGCGGAGCCGCTTCGCCTTGGCCTCGGTCGTCGTGATCCGGCCGTGCTCGAACAGCGCGGTGGCGAGGTTCGCCAGCATGAGCCGCTCGTGGGCCGGGCCGCCGCCGAGGCGCGAACCCTTGGTGGGGGTGGGCATGGTCGCTCTTCTCCAGTCTGCGTAGTCGGAGCCGTCAGCGGTCGGCGGACCGTCAGTACTGCTCGTCCTCGACGAAGGCCGTGTCGTCGTCGGCGCCGTAGTTGTCCACGGCGGTGCTCGGGTCGAACCCGGGCGGACTGTCCTTGAGGGCCAGGCCCATGGAGTGCAGCTTGGCCTTCACCTCGTCGATCGACTTCGCGCCGAAGTTGCGGATGTCGAGCAGGTCGGCCTCGCTGCGGCTGACCAGCTCGCCGACCGTGTGGATGCCCTCGCGCTTGAGGCAGTTGTAGGAGCGCACGGTGAGCTCGAGGTCCTCGACGGGCAGGGCGAGGTCCGCGGCCAGGGCGGCGTCCGTCGGCGACGGACCCATGTCGATGCCCTCGGCCTCGACGTTGAGCTCACGCGCCAGGCCGAAGAGCTCGACCAGCGTCTTGCCCGCCGACGCCATCGCGTCACGCGGCTGCATCGAGCGCTTCGTCTCGACATCGACGATGAGCTTGTCGAAGTCGGTGCGCTGCTCGACACGGGTCGCCTCGACCTTGTAGGTCACCTTGAGCACCGGCGAGTAGATCGAGTCGACCGGGATCCGGCCGATCTCCTGGCCGGCCTGCTTGTTCTGCACGGCCGAGACGTAGCCGCGGCCGCGCTCGACCGTCAGCTCCATCTCGAGCTTGCCCTTGCCGTTCAGGGTGGCGATGTGCAGGTCGGGGTTGTGCACCTCGACACCGGTCGGCGGCGCGATGTCGGCGGCCGTGACGACGCCGGGACCCTGCTTGCGCAGGTACATCACCACGGGCTCGTCGACCTCGGAGCTCACGACGAGCCCCTTGATGTTGAGGATGATCTCGGTCAGGTCCTCCTTGACGCCCGGCACGGTGGTGAACTCGTGGAGGACGCCGTCCACGCGGATGCTCGTGACCGAGGCACCGGGGATGGACGAGAGGAGCGTACGCCGGAGGCTGTTGCCGAGCGTGTAGCCGAAGCCCGGCTCGAGCGGCTCGATGACGAACCGGGACCGGTAGTCGTCGACGACGTCTTCGGAGAGGGTGGGGCGCTGTGCGATGAGCACGTTGTTGCCTTTCTGTCAGAGGCGCACCGCTATATGAGCGCCTTGGGTGGTGCTGGTGCTACTTCGAGTACAGCTCGACGATGAGCTGCTCCTGGACCGGCGTGTCGATGACCTGCCGGGCGGGGAGCGAGTGCACGAGGATGCGCATCCGGTTGGGGATCACCTCGAGCCACGCGGGGACCGGGCGCTCGCCGGCCTCGGCGCGGGCCACGATGAACGGCGTGAGCTCCAGTGAGCTCTCGCGCACCTCGACGATGTCGCTCTCGGAGACCCGGAACGACGGGATGTCGACCTTCGTGCCGTTGACCTTGATGTGGCCGTGGCGGACCAGCTGGCGCGCCATGTCGCGTGACTTGGCGAAGCCGGAGCGGTAGACGACGTTGTCGAGACGGCTCTCGAGGATGCGCAGCAGGTTCTCGCCCGTCTTGCCCTGCCTGCGGTTGGCCTCGTCGTAGTAACCACGGAACTGCTTCTCGAGCACGCCATAGATGCGCGCGCACTTCTGCTTCTCCCGCATCTGCAGGAGGTACTCGCTGTCCTTAGAGCGACCGCGACCGTGCTCACCAGGCGGGTAGGGACGGATCTCGATCGGGCACTTCGGGGACTCGCACTTGGCGCCCTTGAGGAACAGCTTCATCTTCTCGCGGCGGCAGCGCTTGCAGTCCGCACCTGTGTAACGAGCCATGACTGATCAAACCCTCCGGCGCTTCGGCGGACGGCAGCCGTTGTGCGGCACGGGAGTGACGTCCTGGATGGTCCCGACCTCGAGCCCGGCCGCCTGCAGCGAGCGGATCGCGGTCTCGCGGCCCGAGCCCGGGCCCTTCACGAACACGTCGACCTTGCGCATGCCGTGCTCCTGCGCACGGCGGGCCGCGTTCTCGGCCGCCATCTGCGCGGCGAACGGGGTCGACTTGCGCGAGCCCTTGAAGCCCACGTGGCCGGCCGAGGCCCACGCGATCACGTTGCCCGTCGGGTCGGTGATCGACACGATCGTGTTGTTGAACGTGCTCTTGATGTGGGCGTGGCCGTGGGCCACGTTCTTCTTCTCCTTGCGGCGCACCTTCTTGGCGCCCGCGCCTTGACGGCTCTTCGGAGGCATTGGCTGGGAATCTCCTACTGGCTGGTTGGTCTGCCGGATGAGGTGGCGTGTCCGCTACGTGTGAGCAGCTGCTCGCCGGCGTACGGACTTACTTCTTGCCGACCTTCTTCTTGCCGGCGATCGCCTTGCGCGGGCCCTTGCGGGTGCGGGCGTTGGTGTGCGTGCGCTGGCCACGGACGGGCAGGCCGCGGCGGTGCCGCAGCCCCTCGTAGCAGCCGATCTCGACCTTGCGCCGGATGTCGGCCTGCACCTCGCGGCGCAGGTCACCCTCGATCCGGTAGTTGGCCTCGATCCAGTCGCGGAGCTTGACGAGGTCGTCGTCGCCCAGGTCGCGGACCCGGGTGTCCGGGCTGACGCCGGACTGGGCGAGTGTCTCGACAGCTCGGCTGCGGCCGACGCCGTAGATGTAGGTCAGGGCGATCTCCACGCGCTTCTCGCGCGGGAGGTCAACGCCGACGAGGCGTGCCATCGGGCGGTCTCCTTCGTGTCACCAGGTCCTCACCCGCCGCTCCCCCACCCCGCCCGGGGTGGATGGCCCCGGCCTGGTCCGGGGGTGACCCGCCGTACCTGTCTGTGACAGGAACGTCGGGGCGCGACGTGCTGTGTTGTTTCTCGTCTCGGTCGTCTGGACTAGTGCTCTGGATCAGCCCTGGCGCTGCTTGTGGCGTGCGTTGTCGCAGATCACCATGACCCGCCCGTGCCGACGGATCACCTTGCACTTGTCGCAGATCTTCTTGACGCTCGGCTTGACCTTCATGTGGCTGTTCTCGGCCCTTTGTCGTGGGTCACTTGTAGCGGTAGACGATGCGTCCGCGGTTGAGGTCGTAGGGGCTGAGCTCCACCACCACGCGGTCCTCGGGGAGGATCCGGATGTAGTGCTGGCGCATCTTGCCACTGATGTGAGCGAGAACCTTGTGTCCGTTGGTCAGCTCCACGCGGAAGAACGCGTTCGGCAGAGCCTCGACCACGGTGCCCTCGATCTCGATGACCCCGTCCTTCTTCGGCATGTCCTCCACAATCTCGTCCGGTCAGTACTGTTCGCCCGGCAGCCCCCGACCGGCATGGTGCACTCCGGGCAGATCGTGCAGGGTTGTCCGACTCACTCGTGACGTGGTCCCGTGCATGCCAAGCCAGCCGCGGGGCATGCGAGACGAGGCTCGTGAGCCAGCGAGAGAGTCTACGACACGCCAACCGGATTCGTGAAACCGGCCGTTCGGGCGCATCGCCGCAGGTCAGCGGCCAGGTGACGTCAACGACGGCCGGCCCTGGCGAACAGGGTCCCGGCCAGCAGGACAGCGCCCCACGGACCGGCGACCCAGATCGGCCAGAAGTACTTGATCTCCTGTGCGGAGATACTCACCAGCGCCCAGATCACGACGTTGACCAGCACCGCGGTCGCCCAGGCGCCCCACGCCCCCCGCCAGACTCGGTCCGCCGTGACGCTCGACTGCCGGGCCGGCGCTGCTTCGTCCCCCGTGCGGGCACGCGAGGTCGGGGCTGCTGCCGGCAGGTCGCTGGTCAGGGGCACCAGGTCGGCGTGGGTTCGCGCCGCCAGCGCGGCGTCGAGCCGCTCTGCGAACTCGTCGGCGGTCAGCCGTCCCTCGGCGTGTGCCTCCAGCAGCCGAGCCGCCACCGCGTCCCGCTCCGCGTCGGAGGCCCGCATCGACGGATCGACTGGCTCCATGCTCATCGGTTCAGCCGGCGGTGGCGACGCCGAGGTCGGCCAGCCGAAGGCGACCCCCGTCGAGCGATGTGAGCACCCACGGGCCGTCCTCGGTCACGGTGAACGTGTGCTCGAAGTGCGCCGCGACCGTGCCGTCGGTCGTCGAGACGGTCCAGTGGTCGTCGAGCTCCCGCGTGTAGCGACCGCCCAGGGTCAGCATCGGCTCCACCGCGAGGACGAGCCCCTTCTGCAGCCGCGGGCCACGGCCCGGCCGGCCGTGGTTGAGAACGTGCGGCTCCTGGTGCATCTCGGTGCCGATGCCGTGCCCGCCGTACTCCTCGACGATGCCATAGCTGCCCTGCGAGCGGACGTAGCTCTCGATCGCGTGGCCGATGTCCGACACTCGCCCGCCGAGCCGGGCGGCGGCGAAGCCCCGCCACATCGACTCCTCGGTGACGCGCATCAGCTCGAGCACCTCGTCCGCGACGTCGCCGACCGCGACGGTGACAGCGGCGTCGCCGTGCCACCCGTCCAGGACCGCCCCGCAGTCGATGGAGACGACGTCGCCGTCGCGCAGCACCCGGGGACCCGGGATGCCATGGACGATCTCGTCGTTCACCGAGGCGCAGATCGAACCCGGGAAGGGTGGCACCGCCGGCTGAGGCTGGTAGCCCTTGAACGAGGGCACCGCCCCCGAGGCCCGGATGGACGACTCGGCGAGCTCGTCCAGGTCGGCCGTCGTCACACCCGGAACGGCGGCGGCGCTGAGGGCCTCGAGCGTACGGCCGACGACGAGCCCGGCTTCGCGCATCAACGCCACCTCGGCGTCGGACTTGATCTGGATCATGCGGTCCCGCTTCCTGAACATCCGGTCACTCCGGGAGCGGTCGCGTCAGTCGCCGAAGCGGCGCAGCGCGTTGATCGCCCGCTCGGTGACGTCCTCTACCGGGCCGGTCGCGTCGACACCGGCCAGGATCCCGCGATCGCCGTAGTAGCCGATGAGCGGCGAGGTCTGGTCGGCGTAGACCTCCAGCCGATGGCGGATGGTGTCCTCGCTGTCGTCGTCGCGCTGGAACAGCTCGCCG
>JBOGDX010000247.1:0-5318 GCA_050743225.1 Actinomycetes bacterium
ATACCGGGGAGTGTCAAGAATCAGCCGAAGTAGCTGTCAACCATCAGCAGAAGACGTGTAAAGCGCCAGCCGAAGCCCGAATGTCAAGCATCAGCCGACGCCTTACACGTCGCGGAGCCGCCTGTCGGAGTCGAACCGACGACCTACGCATTACGAGTGCGTCGCTCTAGCCGACTGAGCTAAGGCGGCGGAGTACCTGGACCGAGGTCCGGCACGGCGAGCCAGTCTAGGGCATTCCCCCGCACGCCCCAGACGGGCGAGCCTCCTCTCGATGATTTCCGTTGCGCGCACGGGTCTGGCTGTTGAAGGCTCGCGACGCGGCCTGTCCGCGTCTACCTACCCCCGAAGGAGCGTTGATGTCGAAAGCCGCCGAGACCATCCCGCTGACCAAGCTCAGCGCTCAGCTCCGGGGACGCGTTCTCCGCCCCGGCGAAGCCGGGTACGACGAGGCGCGAACCGTCGCCGCCGGGCACATCGACTCGAGGCCAGCAGTCATCGTGCGCCCGGCCACCGATGACGACGTCGCCACGACGATCGCGTTCGCCCGCGACACCGGGCTCCCGTTCGCCGTCCGCAGCGGCGGTCACAGCGGTGCGGGCCACGGCACGGCGGACGGGGGCATCGTCCTCGACCTGCGGGATATGAAGGCAGTCGAGATCGACGTGGACGGTCGCACCGCTTGGGCGGAGGCGGGGGTCACGGCTGGTGAGTTCACGGCAACGGCCGGGGCGCACGGCCTGGCGGTGAGCTTCGGCGACACCGGGTCCGTGGGACTCGGCGGCCTCACGCTGGGTGGCGGGGTCGGGTACCTGGCGCGCAAGCACGGGCTCACCATCGACAGCCTCCTGGCCGCCGACGTGGTCACCGCCGGCGGCGCGGTGCTCCGGGTCGACGAGCGGTCTCATCCAGATCTGTTCTGGGCGATCCGCGGTGGCGGTGGCAATTACGGCGTGGTCACGCGGTTCCAGTTCCGTCTCCATCACGTCGACCAGGTGGTGGGCGGCATGCTCGTGCTGCCCGCCACGACGGAGACCGTCGCCGGATTCATCGCGGCCGCCGAAGCGGCGCCCGACGAGCTGACGACGATTGCCAACGTCATGAACTGCCCGCCGGTGCCGTTCGTGGCAGACGAGCACCACGGCAGCCTCGTGATCCTGGCGTTCGTTTGCTGGGCCGGCGAACCGCAGGCCGGGCTCGAGGCCATCGCGCGGTTGGTCGCTCTGGCCCCGCCGCTCGCCAATCTGGTGCGGCCGATGCCGTACCCGGAGATCTATCCCCCCGACGACCCCGACTACCGCCCGACCGCGGTGGCGAGAACGATGTTCGTCGACTCGGTCGGTCCGGACGAAGCGAGGACGATCGTCGAGCGGCTGCAGTCCTCGGACGCAACGCTTCGGGTGGCGCAGCTGCGCGTGCTCGGCGGCGCGGTTGCCCGGGTGCCCGCCGACGCAACGGCCTACGCTCACCGGACCAGCCGGATCATGGTCAACGTCGCGGCGTTCTACGAGGGCCCCGACGACCGCCGCGTCCGGGCGGCCTGGGTCGACGAGCTCTCCGCAGCGCTGCACCAGGGTGACGACGGGGCGTACGTCAACTTCCTCGACGACGAGGGACCCGAACGCGTCAGGGCGGCCTACCCCGGCCGAACCTGGCACCGACTCGCGGCCGTCAAGGCGACGTACGACCCGGAGAACTTCTTCCGGCTGAACCAGAACGTCCCGCCGGTGGACGGAGCCGACCCAGCCAGGGCGTGACCTAGCGGCAGCGGGTGCCGCGGGCCGGCAGCTTGCCGTCCAGGAGGTAACGATCGACCGCTCGGTCGATGCAGGAGCTGCCCTGGCGGTAGGCCGTGTGCCCGTCCCCGACGAGGGTCAGCAGCCGGCCGTTCTCGAGCCTGCGGGCCACCGACCTGGCCCACTCGTACGGCGTGGCCGGGTCGCGCGTCGTGCCGACCACGAGGATGGGACGGGCGCCCTCCGCCGCGACCGGGTGCGGCGTCCCCTGCGGCGGCGCCGGCCAGCTCGCGCAGGGAAGGCCGCCCCAGGCGATGAACGCACCGAAGAGCGGCGAGGCTGCCTCGGCCCGCTCGGCGGCGGCGCGGAACTCGTCGAGCGTCGCCGCCTCGGGCCGGTCCAGGCAGTTGACCGCGTAGAGCGCCTCGACGGCGTTCGTCGTGTACGTGCCGTCGGGCCCTCGGTCGCTGTAGTGGTCGGCGAGGCCGAGGAACGTCGACCCGTCACCCCGGCGAGCCTCCGCGATCGCCTCCCGGAGCAGGGGCCAGCTGCCCTCGTCGTAGAGCGCGGCCGCGACACCAAGAACCGCCAGGGCCTGGGTCACCGGGCGCCCGCGCTCGCCGCGCAGCGGGTCGGCGTCGACCGCGTCGAGCAGCTGGGAGACCTGCGCCTGTGCCGCATCGACCCCGCCGGACAACGGGCACGACGACCGCTCGACGCAGTCGGCGAGGAACGCGCGGAAGGCGCGGTGGAAACCGGCCGCCTGGCCGAACGCGATCTCCGCGCCGCTGGCCGCCGGGTCCAGCTGCCCGTCGAGGACGAACCTGCCGACCCGTCGCGGGAAGAGCTCGGCGTAGGTCGTACCGATGTATGTGCCGTACGACTTTCCCAGGTACTTGAGCCGGCGCTCTCCCAGCGCGGCGCGCAGGACGTCGAGGTCGCGGGCCACGTCGCGGGTCCCGACGTGAGCGGTCAGCAGGGGACGGCGCGCCGCGCAGCCCTGGCCCAGCTTGCGCCATTCACGGTCGAGCGCCTGCTCCTCACCCGGATCGTCGGGCGACCCGTCGATGGCCAGGAAGGCGTCGAGCTGCTCGTCGGTGAGGCAGCTCAAGGGGGCGCTGCGGGCCACGCCGCGCGGGTCGAAGCCAACGATGTCGTAGCGGTCTCGGACCGCCCGGCTGACGACGGCCTCGGCCGCCCGCGCGTAGTCGACGCCCGACCCGCCCGGTCCCCCGGGGTTGAGCACCAGCGCGCCCTTCGCCTCACCCGATGCCGGCAGGCGGACCACGGCCACCGAGATCGTGCGGCCAGCCGGGGTGCCGTAGTCGACGGGGACCTCAAGGCGACTGCACTCGAAGCCGTCCCGGCAGTCCCGCCACCGCAGGCTCTGGTCGTAGAACCGCGCCAGCGGGTCGACCCGCGTCGAGGACCGGTCGGCCCGGGATGCCTCGGACGGCCGCTCGCCAGCGCCGCCCACGCCTTCGGCCGAGGAGCATCCGCCCAGGACCAGCACGACAGCCACAGCGGCACCGACCCCGGGAACCGCTTGCCGCATGCAGGCCTCCGTCGCCGACCGGGCCCCGGTGACCCGCGTCCGAGGCTACCTACCCTCGGGCCCGGGAGCCGACTCGCCGTACGCCTTGTCGTGCGCCTGTCGCGGCGCACACACGCTCGCCTTCGGGCACGCGCACCGCCGGCCGGTCTCCTGCAGGCGGACGACAACGGCGTCCGACGGGACGTCGTGCGCCACGACCCGGCCGACACCCTCTGGCGTATCGACGGTCGCCCCCACTGCCGGAGCCCCGGCCTTGAACTCCTGGTAGAGCGGGTGCTCGTACTTCAAGCAGCACATCAGCCGCCCGCAGGCGCCGGAGATCTTGAGCGGGTTGGGCGGCAGGTCCTGGTCGCGGACCATGCGCATGCTCACCGGCTCGAAGTCCTTGAGGAAGGTCGCGCAGCACAGGTCGCGCCCGCACGGACCGATGCCGCCCTGCACCCGCGCCTCGTCGCGCGGCCCGAGCTGGCGCAGGTCGACCCGAGCCTTCAGCTCGGCGGCCAGCTCGCGCACCAGCTGACGGAAGTCGACCCGCTGCGGCGCGGAGAAGTAGATGACAACCTTCTCGTCCCGGTCGAGGTAATCGACGGCAACGACCTTCATCGGGAGCTCGTGCCTACGGATCAGCCGCTTGGCGGCGGAGCGGGCGAGAGTACGGCGGGTGCGGTTGCTGTCGTCGCGTGACAGGTCGGCCTCGGTCGCGATGCCGGCGCACACGGGCAGTCCGCCGATGTCGTCGTCGACCCACTGCGGAGCCCAGACGCACTCGGCGACCTCTGCGCCGGAGGCGGTCGGAACGAGCACCTTGTCGCCGACCCGAGGTGACGTCCCGCCGGGGTCGAGGTAGTAGAGCCGGCCGTAGCGGGTGAAGCTGACGGCCATCACCTGAGCCATGAGCAGGAGGCTAGGCCGGGGCAACCTCAGAGGTCGAGCACAGGGCACCGCATAGAGGCACCCGAGCCTGGCTGTACGCGCCACGGCAGGAGAAGGCATGCTCGCGACGTGGCCGCCGAGCTCCCCGACCTGACGGTTGCCGACGCGGCTGCGTGGCGGAGCTGGCTCGGCCGGCACCACGCGGGCCCCACGGGGGTCTGGCTGACGCTGGCCAAGAAGGGGACCACCGAGCCGACGAGCCTGACCTACGACCAGGCTCTCGACGAGGCCCTCTGCCACGGATGGATCGATGGGCAGGCCAAGGGGGGCCAGGGCGGCACCTACCGGCAGCGGTTCACACCACGTCGGGCCCGCAGCTCCTGGTCGAGGCGCAACGTTGGCATCGTCGACCGGCTGACCGGCGAGGGTCGGATGCACCCGGCCGGACTGGCCGAGGTGGAGCGGGCGAAGGCGGACGGGCGGTGGGACGGCGCGCCGGAGATCAGCCGCGGCGCAACGCGACCGCCATCGCCTCAACGGCGAGCAGCGGCGCCACGTTGACCTCGATCTGCTCGCGGGCGCGCAGCACGGCGTCGATGCGGCGCAGTGTCGTCTCGGGCGCCGAGGTCCGCGCCACCGAGGTGACGGCGTCCCGCATCTCCTCGTTGACCAGCTCGACCTCGGCCCCGGCCTGCACGGCGAGCACGTCGCGGTAGAACCCCGCCAGGTCGACCAACGCTCGGTCGATGCCGTCGCGTTTCGCCCGGGTCGCCCGCTTCTTCTGCTCCCCCTCGAGCTCCTTGAGCTGGGACGCCGCACCGGCCGGCTGCCGCACCCCGGGCCCGACGCCGAGCGCGCGCTTCATGTCCTCGGTCTCGGCCGCCGCGAGCCCGCCGGCGGTCTCGGTCGCCTCGTCGGTGGCCGCCTGCACCAGCTCGGCGGCCGCGCCCAGCGCGGCCGACAGGTCGTCCAGGACGAGCGGCAACCGCATCACGTCGTGGCGCCGCAGCCGCGCCTGCTCGTCGGTCGCGAGCCGCTTCGCGCGGCCGATGTGTCCCTGCGCGGCGCGCGCCGCGAAGGCTGCCATCGCGGGGTCCACCCCGTCGCGGCGTACGAGCACGCCGGCGACGTCGGCGGTGGGCGGGGTACGCAGGGAC
>JBOGDX010000248.1:0-5317 GCA_050743225.1 Actinomycetes bacterium
CGTGCTGCCCGCGGTCATCGCACTGATCGCGGAGAACACCGGCCACGTCAAGGCCGTCGGCGTCATGACCAAGACCGACCTGGACCCGATGATCGGCCGGGCGATCTTTGCCGACGGCATCGGCACCGCGGTGTCCACGTCGGTCGGAGGCTCGCCGACCACGACGTACGCCGAGAACATCGGCGTCATGGCCGCGACCAGGATCTACTCGACCGCCGCCTACTACGTCGCCGGGGTCGTGGCGATCCTGTTCGGCTTGTGCCCGAAGTTTGGCGCGCTCATCGCGGCGACGCCAGGCGGCGTGCTCGGCGGCATCACGGTCGTGCTGTACGGCATGATCGGCCTGCTCGGCGCCAAGATCTGGATCGAGAACCGGGTCGACTTCGCCAACCCGATCAACCTGGTGCCGATCGGCGCCGGCATCATCCTCGCCGTCGGTCCGGTGGCCCACCAGATCAGCGACGACTTCACCCTCGAGGGCATCGCGCTCGGCACGATCGTCCTGCTCGGCGGCTACCACCTGGTCCGCTGGCTCGCGCCCGCGCACATGCGGGAGGCGCTCGAGTCGCCAGCGGGCTACGAGGAGGGGGCCGCCATGGCGGTGGGCACCACCGGCAGGCACGAGGCAACCGGCGGCGAGGTCGGCTACGAACGCGGGGCGGCCGGCGACGCCGGTCCGCCTCCGCCGCGTCGCGACGGCGACGACCGGGAGACCAGCCGCTAACCCGCCGCTCCAGCAGGCAACGAATTGATCACGCGCGCGTGATCCTTTGCCCCCGACCGCACAGAATTCAGCGCGGTCGGAGGACATCGATCACGCTCGCGTGATCATTTCCTCAGGTCTGAGAGGATCCGTGGGGTGAAGCCGTCGCCGTTCGCCTACTCGGCGCCCGAGTCGCTCGACGAGGCGCTCGACGTCCTGGCGCGGGTGGGTGGCGACGGGAAGGTGCTCGCGGGAGGGCAGAGCCTGCTGCCGATCCTGAACATGCGGCTCGCCGCGCCCGCGCACGTCGTCGACATCAACAGACTCCCCGACCTGGCGTACGTCGTCACGGAGCCGTCCGGGGTGCGGATCGGCGCGCTGGCCCGCCACGCCGACGTGGAGCGGGACGCGGCCGCCGGTCAGGCGCTGCCACTCCTTCGCCAGGCCCTGCGGCTCGTGGCCCACCCGGTGATCCGCAACCGCGGGACGACGGTCGGGTCGCTCGCTCACGCCGACCCCAGCGGTGAGATGACCGCCGTCCTCGCGCTCACCGGCGGCACCGTGACGGCAGCTCGGCAGGGGTCGACCCGCGAGATCCCGGCGGAGGAGTTCTTCGCCGGGCCGCTCGAGTCGTGTCTCGAGCCCGGCGAGCTCGCGGTCGCGGCAACCTTCCCGCGGCTGCCGGCGCGCACCGGCACCACTTTCCTGGAGGTCGCCCGGCGCCACGGCGACTACGCGGTCTGCGGCGTCGCCGCGGCCGTCACGCTCGACGACGACGGTGCCGTCGCGTCGGCGCGCACCGCCTACATCTCGACAGCGCCGACACCGCTGGTGCTCGACCTGACCGAGGCCGTCGCCGGGCAGCGACCGGACGGCGCCGACTGGGCCGCCGCGGGGGAGCTCGCCGCCGGACAGATCGACCCCGAGACCGACATCCACGCCACCGCCGACTACCGGCGGCACCTGGCCCGGGTCCTCACCGGTCGGGCGCTCGCGGAGGCTGCCGGGAGGGCGGCGTGACCAGCACCAGCGCTCCCCATCCGATGGCCGACTCCGAGCCGCTGCACGCCGTACGGCTGCGGGTGAACGGTGTCTGGCACGAGGAGCAGGTTCCGGCCCGCCGGCTCCTCAGCGACTTCCTCCGGCACGACCTGCGGCTGACCGGGACCCACGTCGGCTGCGAGCACGGCGTGTGCGGTGCGTGCACGGTGCTGCTCGACGGGCAGCCAGTGCGGTCGTGCCTGATGCTCGCCGTCACCGCGGGCGGCCACGAGGTGACAACCGTCGAGGGGCTCGGCACGGCCGAGCACATGCACCCCGTGCAGCAGGCGTTCCGGGAGTGCCACGGCCTGCAGTGCGGCTTCTGCACGCCCGGGTTCCTGACGACCGTCGCCGCCTTCGTCGAGGAGAACCCCGAGCCCACCGAGGACGAGGCGCGGGAGGCGGTCAGCGGCAACCTCTGCCGGTGCACGGGCTACCAGAACATCGTGGCCTCGGTGCTGAGGGCCGCCGAGATCACCCGATCAAGATCCTCAGTGCGCGACCAGCACGGCGGCGGGACATCGTGACGACGAGGTTCTTCGGTGAGCCGGTCCAGCGCGTCGAGGACGCCAAGCTGGTGACCGGGACCGCGCACTTCCTCGACGACCTCGGTCACGACGCGCTCGGGGTGGCGTTCGTCCGCAGCCCGCACGCCCACGCCCGGGTCACCGACATCGACGCCACGGGCGCCCTCGAGGTCGACGGACTGGTCGCCGTCTACACCTACGACGACCTCGTCGCGGCCGACGAGAGCGAGGGCACCGCGGTCGCCGAGCCGCTGCCGCTGCTCATCCCGCACCCGTCGCTGCACGCGCCCCGCACCGGCTATGCGCTGGCCCGCGACGAGGTGAACCACGTGGGCGAGCCGATCGTGATGGTCGTCGCGCGCGACCGCTACACGGCCGAGGACGCCGCCGAGCGGGTCCTGGTCCGCTACGACTTCCTGCTGCCGGTCGTGGGCGTGGACGCCGCCCGCCGGGCGGACCGGTTGGTGCACGAGGACGTCCCCGACAACGTCGCCGCGCACTCGCGCGAAGGGGTCGGCGACGTCGACACGGCGATGGCCTCCGCACCCAACCGGCTGAGCCTGCACCTGGACATCGAGCGCAGTGCGTCGATGCCCATGGAGGGCAAAGGCGTGTACGCCCGATGGGACCGGGCCGACGGCTCCATGCGCGTCTACTCGTCGACTCAGACCTCGACCAGCGTCCGTGCGGCGGTGGCTGCCAAGCTCGCGCTCCCCGCCGGCAAGGTCGAGTGCATCGCCCCGATGGTCGGCGGCGGCTTCGGCGTGAAGATCGTGCACCCGTGGCCCGAGGAGGTGCTCGTGCCGTGGGCCGCGAAACGGCTCGACCGGGAGGTCAAGTGGGTGGAGGACCGGCGCGAGCACTTCGTGTCGTCCGCCCACGAGCGCCAGCAGCTGCACGAGATCGAGGTCGGCTTCGACGACGACGGTCGGGTGCTGGCGCTGGACGTGCGGTTCTGGCACGACAACGGCGCCTACACGCCGTACGGCGTCATCGTCCCGATCATCACGGCGACGCAGCTGCTCGGCCCGTACAAGCCGGGCGCCTACCGCTACGAGTGGCGGTCCCTCTACACCAACACCGTCATCGTCACGCCGTACCGCGGCGCGGGCCGACCGCAGGCCTGCTTCGCGATGGAGCGCACGATGGACGCGATCGCCGACCGGCTCCGCCTCGACCGGGCGGAGGTGCGCGAACGCAACTTCATCCTGCCCGACGAGATGCCGTACGACCACGGGCTGACGTTCCAGGACGGGCGGCCGCTGATCTACGACTCCGGCGATTTCCCGGCGTCGCTGGAGAAGCTGAAGAAGCTGGTCGACTGGGACGGCACCCTGGCGATGGCCGAGGAGGCGCGGGCCGAGGGCCGACGGGTGGGGGTCGGCCTCGCCTGTTATGTGGAGGGCACCGGAGTCGGGCCGTACGAGGGCGCGCACGTCGTGGTGGAGACGTCCGGGAAGGTCAGGGTTGCCACCGGCCTCACCACGCAGGGGCAGGGCCACTTCACCGCCTTCGCCCAGATCGCGGCGGACGAGCTCGGCGTCCCCCTCGCCGACGTCGAGGTCGTCACAGGCGACACGCGCCGCTTCGGCTACGCCGTCGGGACGTTCGCCTCCCGAGCCGCCGTCATGAGCGGCAACGCCATCGCGCTCGCGGCACGGAAGGTGCGGGCGAAGGCGCTGCGTATCGCCGGCGAGGCGCTGGAGGCGGACCCCGGCGACCTCGAGATCGTCGACGGGCAGGTGCGGGTGAAGGGCTCCCCGACATCGGCGCTCCCGCTGGCGACGGTCGCGGTGCTCGCCAACCCACTGCGCTACGCCTTCGACGAGGCCTCGAAGGCGGCCACCCAGTTCGCTGTCGGGGACTCCACGAAGCCGCCCGTCCGCGACGACGACGAGCCGGGCCTGGAGGGCACCGACTACTACTCGCCGCCCCGCTCGACGTTCGCCAACGGCATGCACGTGGCGGTCGTCGAGAACGACCCGGAGACGGCCGAGATCAGGGTCCTGCGCTACTGCGTCGTGCATGACTGCGGGCCGCTCGTCAACCCCATGATCGTCGAGGGCCAGGTGCACGGAGGGGTCGCGCAGGGCGTCGGCGGCGCGCTCTACGAGCGGATGGCCTACGACGAGAACGGCCAGCTGCTCAACGCCTCGTTCATGGACTTCCTGATGCCGTACGCGAGCGAGGTGCCGCGCATCGAGATCGACCATCTCGAGACGCCGTCGCCGCTGAACCCGCTCGGCATCAAGGGCGCGGGCGAGGCCGGCGTCATCCCGTCGGCGGCCGTCTTCGCGGCTGCGATCGAGGACGCTGAGGGTTTCCCGATCACCCGGATGCCGATATCGCCGAGCGAGCTGTTCCATCTCCGCGCCCGGCACGCCGCGGGGGAGATACCGGCTCTGCACCGGCGTACACCTGGAAAGGACGACTCGTGAAGGTCACCGGCTCGGCCACCCTGCACGCCCCGCGCGAGAAGGTGTGGGCGGCACTCAACGACCCGGCCGTGCTGGTGCGGACCATCCCGGGCTGCCAGCAGCTCGAGGAGGTCGGGCCGGACGCCTACCGGATGACGATCACGGCGGGCGTCGCATCGATCAAGGGGACCTACCAGGGCGACGTGGCGCTGACCGACCAGGACCAGCCCGGGGCGTTCACCCTGCGGGCGTCGGGAGCCGGGGCGCCCGGGACCGTCAGCGCCGACGTCAAGGTGACCCTTGCCGAGACGGACGGGAGCACCAAGCTCGACTACGACGCGGACGCCATCGTCGGCGGCATGATCGGCGGCGTCGGTCAGCGGGTGCTCTCAGGGGTGGCCAAGAAGACGGCGGGCGAGTTCTTCAAGGCCGTCGACGACGTGCTGACCGGGAAGGCCCCCTCGGTGCCGGCCCCGCGCGAGGAACCCGTCGGTCCGGTGGCAGCCGCCCCGGCAACCGGGGTGTTCCGCGCTCCCCCCGCCGAGGCGCGGGGGCCGTTCGGCCGCGAGGACTTCCTGTGGGGTGCCCTGTTCGGCGCGGTCGTCGCCCTGGCCGGCGCGGTCGTCGGC
>JBOGDX010000249.1:0-5316 GCA_050743225.1 Actinomycetes bacterium
AGATCGGGGTCGTGGTGGCGCTGTCCACCCTGCTCGGACTCGACGACGAGCCGGGTGAGCTGGCCGGGCACGGCCCGATCACCGCCGAGGTGGCCCGCCGGATCGCCGCCGAGGGCACCTGGCGGCGGCTGCTCACCGACCCGGTCACCGGACAGCTGGTCGCCATGGGGAGCGAGCGCTACGAGCCGCCGCAGGAGATGCGGGACGCGGTGATCGCCCGGGACAAGACCTGCCGCGGGCCCGGCTGCCGGATGCCGGCCGACCGCGGCGACCTCGACCACACCATCGAGTGGCCGGGCGGGCCGACCCGCCCGGACAACCTGTGCGCCCTGTGCCGGACCCATCACCGGATCAAGACCCTCACCGACACCCGCGTCGAGTCCGACGGCACCGGCGGGCTGTGGATCACCCTGCCCTCCGGGCGGCGCTACCACCGACCCGCCGAACCCCTCCTCGACCACCCCGGCCTCATCGCCCGGCCGGCACCTCGGGCCGAGCCGCCGGACGACCCCGACCCCCCAACCGACGACGAGCTCGACGAGCCACCGTTCTGACCTGAGTCCACCTCGTCGGCCGTCGGGTCAAGCCTGACGTCGCTCAGCCGTGCGCGGTCGTCGCGGGCTCCACGAGCTCGATCAGCACCCCCATCGCATCCTTGGGATGCACGAAGTTCACCCGCGAGCCCGCCGTTCCTTGCCTGGCCTCGTCATAGAGCAGCCGCACCCCCCGCTCTCGCAGCGTTGCGGCCACGGCATCCACGTCGTCGACGGTGTAGGCGACCTGCTGGATGCCCTCGCCGCTGCGTTCGAGGAACTTGCCGATCGGCGAGTCAGGGCGCAGCGGAGCAAGCAGCTGAATCTGCGACCCCGACGTGCCGAGGGCGAGCATCGCCTCGCGGACGCCCTGCTCCTCGTTGACCTCCTCGTGCACGACGTGAACGTCAAACGTGCGGGCATAGAAGTCGATCGCCGCGTCCAGGTCGCGCACGGCCAGACCGACGTGGTCGATGCGGGTGAGCATGCGGCTATCGTTGCAGGACTTGTTTCTCGCGGGTTGTACAGCGTCGCAGGAGGTTGCAGCCATGTCCGGATCGGTGATCGTCGCAGGCGCACGGACCCCGATGGGCCGGTTGCTGGGCTCCCTCAAGGACTTCAGTGGCGCCGACCTGGGCGGTGTCGCCATCAAGGGTGCGCTCGAGCGGGCAGGTGTGGCGCCCGAGCACGTGCAGTACGTGATCATGGGCCAGGTCCTTCAGGCCGGCGCCGGCCAGATCACCGCCCGCCAGGCCGCCGTCAAGGCCGGGATCCCGATGACCGTGCCGGCACTGACGATCAACAAGGTGTGCCTGTCCGGGCTCGACGCCATCGCGCTGGCCGACCAGCTCATCCGGGCCGGCGAGTTCGAGGTCGTCGTGGCCGGTGGCATGGAGTCGATGACGCAGGCCCCGCACTTCCTTCCCAAGTCGCGCGAGGGTGTGAAGTTCGGCGACGTCAAGCTCGTCGACAGCATGTCCTACGACGGTCTTTGGGACGTGTTCACGACCCAGGCGATGGGGTCGCTGACCGAAGCCTGCAACGCCGAGCTGGGCATATCCCGCGATGAGCAGGACGCTTTCTCGGCCCGCTCCCACCAGCGCGCGGCGGAGGCGTGGAAGAACGGTCTGTTCGACGACGAGGTCGTCCCAGTCGAGATCCCCCAGCGCAAGGGCGACCCGGTCGTCTTCAAGGAGGACGAGGGGATCCGCCCGGACACCACCGCCGAGAGCCTGGGCAAGCTTCGCCCCGCGTTCAGCAAGGACGGCACGATCACGGCAGGGTCCTCGTCCCAGATCTCGGACGGTGCCGCGGCTGTCGTGGTGATGAGCAAGGCCAAGGCCGAGGAGCTCGGCCTCACATGGCTTGCCGAGATCGGTGCGCACGGCGTGGTCGCCGGGCCCGACTCGACGCTTCAGTCGCAGCCGTCGCGGGCGATCGCGGCGGCCTGCTCCCGGGATGGCATCGGCGCTGGCGACCTCGACCTGGTCGAGATCAACGAGGCGTTCGCCAGCGTCGGCATCAAGTCGATGCGCGACCTCGAGCTGCCGGAGGACCGGGTCAACGTCAACGGCGGCGCCATCGCGATGGGCCACCCGATCGGCATGAGCGGCGCGCGCATCGTGCTGCACCTGGCCCTCGAGCTGCGGCGTCGCGGCGGCGGTGTGGGTGCCGCGGCGTTGTGCGGCGGCGGCGGTCAGGGCGACGCGCTCCTGGTCCGCGTCCCGCAGGCCTGAGCCGGGTGGCTCAGGAGCGGTCGACCGATGTCGGCCCGCTGGTCGAGCGCGCCCGCGACGGCGACGCACGGTCGGTCGCGCGGCTGATCTCCCTCGTCGAGGACGCGTCTCCGCTGCTGCGCGAGGCGATGGCCGCCCTCGTGCCGTACGGCGGGAAGGCCAGGGTCATCGGCCTCACCGGGGCGCCGGGCGTCGGGAAGTCGACCTGTACGAGCGCGCTGGTCGCGTCGTACCGCGCTCTTGACAAGCGGGTTGGCGTGCTGGCTGTCGACCCCTCGTCGCCCTTCTCGGGTGGGGCCTTGCTGGGCGACCGGGTGCGGATGCAGGAGCACGCTCTAGACCCTCACGTCTACATCCGATCGATGGCCAGCCGCGGTCATCTCGGCGGGCTCTCCTGGTCGACGCCGCAGGCGCTACGGGTGCTCGACGCGGCCGGCTGCGACATCGTGCTGGTAGAGACCGTCGGCGTCGGCCAGTCCGAGGTGGAGGTCGCCGGGCTCGCCGACACGACCGTCGTGCTGCTGGCGCCCGGGATGGGCGACGCCATCCAGGCCGCCAAGGCGGGGATCCTGGAGGTCGGCGACGTCTACGTGGTGAACAAGGCCGACCGGGAGGGAGCCGACTCGACCGTGCGCGAGCTGCGGCACATGCTCACGCTGGGGGAGCGCCGCGGTCCCGGAGACTGGCGACCGCCGATCATCAAGTCGGTCGCGTCGCGCGGTGAAGGCATCGACGATCTGGTCGACGCGCTCGAGAAGCACCGCGGGTGGCTCGACGAGACCGGTGAGCTGCGCAGGAGGCGGCTTCGCAGGGCGGCCGACGAGGTGGAGGCGATCGCCGTGACGGCGCTGCGCGCCCGGATGGGCGACCTGCGGTCCCGGCACGGCGCGGGAGGCCTGGAAGAGCTCGCCGCCCAGGTCGTCGAGGGCCGCACCGACCCGTACGCCGCCGCAGACCGGCTCGTGGAGGGCCTCACTGCCGGCTGATGGAGCCTCCGGGCGCTAGGGCTTCCCGTCCGGGCTCGCGGTCCCGGACGGGGTGGATCCGAAGCCCGGGGGACTGGGCTCCGGCTGCGATGGCGCGCTCTCCGACGGCGACGGCGTGACCCCCGTCGTCGGTGTGGGCACCGTGGTGGGCGTCTCCGACGGCAGCGGCTCGGGCGGCGTCCCGTCGTCACAGCTGAACGCCACGTCACGCGGAACCGTCTCGCCGCCACCCACGGTCACCGTGCTGTGCCTGCCGTTGGCGCCGATGGTGTGCTGACCGGGAGGGAGTCCGCCGATGCGATAGGAGTCGCCGTCCTCGAGTCCCTTCAGCCGCACGGAGAGCGAGCGCTCGTTGTTCATCCAGAGCCAGAGCGACATCGCCTGGGTGTCGCAGGCCTGGGGGAAGGTGACGGTCCCGGTGATCGTCGACCCGTGCTGCACGATGGTCCGGGTCACCCGCCCCTTCCTGCTGCAGCCGGCGTCGAGGGCACTGCGCACGTCCGTCACCCCGCCGACGAACGTCGCGGCCCACGTCGCGGTGCCGGCGGCCTCGCCCGCGGCCGCGTTGAGCGGCCACGGCGCGAGCAGCACCGGGGTGCGGGTGCAGGACAACGAGAACGACCCGTCGTCGGCGGTGCGGCCGACCGGCTGCGACGTCGGGACGAAGCCGTCCGTCCCCGGGATGCCTGGGTAGATGTAGAGGCCCGCCGCCGCCTGCCCGGCCACGCCGACCGCCTTGCCGTGGACGGCGAGCACGCCTGGCGGCGCCGGGCTCTGCACCGGAACGGTGACCTCGCTGCCTCGTCCGGGATCGTCGTCGCTCCCGGCCTGGTCGGCCGTCTCCGTAGGCGGACTGGTGGGCGACTCGGTCGACGTCGCAGCGTTGTCGTCGTCGCCCAGGCCGGCGATCGCGACGATGTCGGTCACCGGGCGGTCCAGGACGAAGCCGCCGGCGACGCCGGCAATGAAGACCACGGCCACAGTGAGGACGGTGCTCGCCTTGCGGTGCCGCCGGTAGCGGGCGCGAGCGAGGACGGCGTCGAGCTGCCCCTCCGGCGGTTGGAGCGGCTGGATCCGGCGGCGCGGCGCGTCGTTCACGCCTCCACCTCCAGCATGCCGTGGAGCCGGGCGCGCGCGTCGTACAGCATCCGCTTGATCGTTCCCTCGGGGCGCCGCAGGGCCTTGGCCACCTCTGCGATGCTCATGTCGGCGTAGTAGTGGAGCAGAACCGGGATGCGCATGCGGTCGGGCAGTCGCTCGACCAGGTCGCGCAGCCACGGGTCCTCGGCCAGGGTGGTGGTCTGCGTCGTCTGCTCGATGCGCTCGTAGAGCTTTCGGTCGCGCTGCTCTCGGCGCCAGCGGTCGCGGACGAGGTTCGTGGCGGTCACGTAGAGGTAGCCCTTGGGGTCGTGGACGGTCAGCCACCGCGACAGCAGCCGGACGAAGGCCTCCGAGGCGATGTCGTGAGCGGCGTCGCGGTCACCGACCAGCGCGGCGCACCAGCCGGCCAGCGGCGCGTAGTGCAGGTTCCAGAGGACCCTGGCGGCCTCGTCGCGCGTCAGCGGAGCAGCGGATGCCCCAGGGACACCCGCGGTCACCACTGCACCGGCCACGGTCCGAGGACGCAGCACCCGCCCGCCCGGTTCACCCGATACCCCGTGCATCCTCCACGCGCCGAGACTAGGCCCTGCCCAGGTAGGCTCGGGGCGATATCCGGGCATGACGGCGTGGCGGCGCGGCTGCGGTCGCGCTGTCACAGCACACGGCGTAGGTGCGGAGGAGACGGGTCGTGGACCCTGTGCAGACCAGCGAGCAGACCGACTTCGACGGCCCGGCGGCGCGATCGGCCGACCTCGGCCCGGGCGTCGACCCGGTCGCCGCCGGCCGGGAGCGCTGGCAGCAGCGGTTCGCCGCTTCTCGGGTCCGTGAGGCGGACTTCACCACGCTGTCGGGTGTGGAGCTCGACCCGGTCTACGGCCCCGCGGAGGGCGACACGGTCGCCGGGTTCGAGCGGATCGGCTGGCCGGGGGAGTTCCCGTTCACGCGGGGGTTGTACCCCAC
>JBOGDX010000250.1:0-5306 GCA_050743225.1 Actinomycetes bacterium
CGGCTCACCCGACCGGCATGCGTCAGGCCGGGGCCGGGATGCCCGCGGCCTCGGCGGCCATCCGGACGTGACTGCGGAAGAGCTGTTCGCGGGCCTCCGCGTCGATCCAGTCGAGGTGGCCGTGCGCCTCCAGGCTGGTGAAGCCGTGCAGCGACGCCCAGGCCTGCAGCATCGCCTGGAAGGTCTCGGGCGGGATGATGCCCTCGAGCTCCGGATGCTTCTCCTGCTCGCAGACGACGATCGCGGCCGACACGTCGCGGACCAGCGGCCGGCGCAGCACACCGGTGTGCGCGGCGTAGACGAAGAGCTCGGCGAGCTGGGCCATCGCACCCTTGGCGGCCTCGGTGGTCGGGCCCTCGTCCGGCGCCACGTAGCCGGGCACCGGCATGCCGAGCACGAGCGCGAACTGCTGCGGCTCGCTGCGGGCCCAGTCGCGGTAGGCGGAGGCGACGGCGAGCCAGCGCCCGCCGACGTCCGCGGCGTCGATCTTGTCGCGCGCCCGCGCGATCTGCTCGCCGAGGTACCGGAAGCCGTCGGTGATCAGGTCGGTGAGCAGCTCGTCGCGGTCCGCGTAGTAGCGGTAGAGCGCGGGCGCCGTCATGCCCATGACCCGGGCGATGTCGGTGAACCGCACGTCGGTCGTGCCCTGCTCGCGCATCAGGTCCAGCGCGGTCTGCTTGATCTCGGCGATGGTGGCGGCGCGGGCGCGCTCCCGCCGGCTGACGCCGGGGACGGCGGCGACCATGCGACCTCCAGGTGTCGTTTGCGTTACGCAGCATTACATGAGTTATCCCTCTTGACAAGTGACGAGCCGTCGTGTTCGTTATGAGCCGTAACTCCCCCGTCCCCAGCTTCGCGAGGTCCCCGCCATGACCGGCACCGTCACCACTGCGCAACCGACAGCGAGCGCCCCGGCCGCGAACCGCCCCGGCCCCCTCGGCCGGCTCGCCGACCTGACCTTCCGCCGCCGCGGCCGGACGCTGCTCGCGTGGCTCGCGGGCCTGCTGCTCGCGGTGGGGCTGTCGGCGGCCTTCGGCGGCGAGTTCTCGGCCGACTACTCGGCTCCCGGGTCGGACTCCACCCAGGCACAGGACCTGCTGGAGAGCAGGTTCCCCTCGCAGTCGGGCGACACGGTGGACGTCGTGGTGCGCGCCGACGAAGGCGTGGCCGACCCGACGGTCCGTACGGACGTACGGGCCCTGCTGGCCGACCTCGCCGAGGTGCCGCACGTGGCGTCGATCGACGACCCCTACGCCACGCCGGGGTCGATCTCCCCGGACGGCAGGACGCTGGTCGCGCACGCCCGCCTCGACGTGGTCAACCCGGTGGACATGCCGGTCGTGCACAGCGAGCGGATGATCGGGATCGCCGAGGAGGCGGCCGGCCCCGGCCTCGAGGTCGCGCTCGGCGGGCAGACGGTGACCCAGGGCGAGGCCGCGGAGACCGGCTCCGAGGGCATCGGGCTGGCGGCGGCCGCCGTGATCCTGCTCATCACGTTCGGCTCGGTCGTGGCAGCGGGGTTGCCCATGCTCGTCGCGGTCGCCGGGCTCGCCGTCAGCAGCGCGCTGACCGGACTGGTCATCCTGCTGGTGGACGCGCCCGACTGGTCCACGTCGCTGGCGACGATGATGGGCATCGGCATCGGCGTCGACTACACGCTGCTGATGGTCACCAGGTACCGCGAGTGGCGCGCCGCCGGGCTCGACACCCGCGCCGCGACGGTCGCCACCCTCGACACGGCGGGCCGCGCCGTCGTCGTAGCCGGCACCACGGTCGTGATCTCGATGCTCGGGCTGTTCGCGATGGGCCTGTCCTACATGCGCGGCGCGGCGCTCGTCACGATCCTGGCCGTCCTGGTGGTGATGGCCGCGAGCACGACACTCTTCCCGGCGCTGCTCGGTTACCTGGGCAGGCACGTCGACCGGTTCCGGTTGCCGCTGGGCCGTCGCCGCTCGGTGGCGGTCGCCGTCGGCGGCCACGTCGAGCCGTCTCGTGGCTGGCTGGCGTGGAGCCGGCTGGTCGACCGGCACCGGTGGATCGCAGGGACCGTCGGTGTGGTCGCCCTCCTTGCCCTGGCCTCGCCCTACCTCGACGTGCGGTACGGCTTCCCGGACGCCGGCAACAACACCGAGGACATGCAGACCCGCCAGGCGTACGACATGCTCGACGAGGGCTTCGGCCCGGGCATGAACGGGCCGCTGGTGCTCGTGACCGAGCTGCCCTCGGGTGACTCGTCCGCAGAGCTGGAGTCGGTCGCGTCGGCGGTTCGCTCGACGGAGGGCGTCGCGACAGTGACCGAGCCGATGGTGAGCCCAAGCGGCGACACGGCGGTCATCACGGTCCTGCCGACCACCGGCCCGCAGGCGCGGGCGACCGAAGACCTGGTGCAGACGCTTCGCGACACGACCCTGCCCGAGGCCACGGCCGGCGGCGGTCTCGACGTGCACGTCGGTGGCGTGACCGCGGTGTCGATCGACACCACCGACGACATCGCCAAGCGCATCCCGCTGCTGATCGGCGGCGTGGTGGTGCTGTCGATGCTGCTGCTGCTCCTAGCGTTCCGCTCGGTGGCCGTCGCGCTGAAGGCGGCGATGATGAACCTGCTCTCGGTCGCCGCGTCGTACGGCGTGGTGGCGCTCGTGCTGCAGGGCGGCTGGGCGGGCCAGCTGATCGGCATCGACACCGAGACGCCCCTGCCTGCCTTCGTCCCGGTGCTGATGTTCGCGGTGCTGTTCGGGCTGTCGATGGACTACGAGGTGTTCCTCGTCAGCCGGATGCGCGAGGCGTGGCTGCGGACGGGAAACAACGAGCGCGCGGTCCTGGAGGGGCTGGCCTCGACCGGCCGAGTCATCACGGCGGCCGCCGCCATCATGGTCGCGGTGTTCGCAGCCTTCGTTCCGTCGCCCGACGTCGTGCTCAAGGTCATCGGTGTCGGCATGGCCGCGGCCATCTTCATCGACGCGACCGTCGTGCGGATGCTGCTCGTGCCGTCGGTGATGCACGTCCTCGGCCGGGCCAACTGGTGGCTGCCGTCCTGGCTGGACCGCCGGCTCCCCCAGCTGCACGTCGAGGGCCGCCCGGAGATCCACCTGCCCGCGCCCCGCCAGCCCATCACGCTCCCTGGGGAGTCGACCACGTATGGCAGGCCGGCGGACACCTCAGCAGGCGTGCCCGCCCACTGAGGCGGGTGCCCGCCTGCTGAGGCGGCGTCCGCGACGGCGGCGTCCGCGACGGTCGTGTCCGCGGAGGTTGTGGACGGGTTCCCGGCTGCCGGACCGGCACAGGGGAGACTCGGTCGGTGCGTGACTCGGTGCGTGACTCGGGACGTGACGTCGCCCTGCCCGATGGGCACGCCAGGATGGTCCCGTACCCGACTGAGGGAGCGGCCGATGCCCGGTGAGCTCAGCGCCTGGCTGCGCGGACTGGGTCCGGAGGGCCTGGCCGCCGTGCTGCGGAGCCGGCCGGACGCCTGTGCCGCCCCGGCGCCGGCATCCCTGACCGAGCTCGCCGGGCGGCTTGCGTCGCGGCCGTCGGTGGAGATGGCGCTGCGATCTCTCGACAGCGGCACGCTCCGGCTCACCGAGATGCTCGCCGGCCTCGGCCGGCCTACCCGGGCGGAGCTCGGCCGGGTCGTCGGCGAAGGAGAGACGGTCACCACCGAGCAGCTCGACGCGGCGCTGGCACGGCTTCAAGCCAGCGCGCTGGCCTGGGACGAGGACGCCGATGGGGGCGCCATCGAGTCGGGTGCCACCGCGGTCCCCCGCATCCGGTCGGCCGGTGCCCTGGCCGGCCTGTGGGGGCACCCGCTCGGCCTGGGGGAGCCGTTGCGTCCCCTCCTGGGGCGGCTCCAACCCGACGTGCTCCAGGCCATCATCACAACGCTCGGCCTGTCCGCAGGCTCGTCCCGCTCCGCGACACACGGCAAGGTCGTCGCGCACCTGACGGCCGACCGCATCCGCCGGCTCGCCGCGGACGCCCCGAAGGACGTGGCGGCATTGCTGGCGCTCCTGGTCGAGGACGGTCCTCAGACCGGCCTGCCGGCGCTGCAGGTCATGGGGCTCTACGGGCTGGGTCGGCAACCGGACCGCGGCGTCGTCTGGGCCGTCCGGCGGGCGCTGCTGCTGCCCGCGGCGTGGGACGTCGTGGAGATGCCGCGCGAGGTGGGTCTCGCCCTGCGCGGCGACGGCTGGCGCGCGCCGCTCGACCTCGCACCTCCCCCGCTCCGTACGACGCCCAACCGGCGTGCAGCGGCCGCCGAGGGTGCGGCTCGCGCCGCCACGTTCGTCGACCTGGTTGCCGCGGTCGTCGAGTCGGTCGCCACACAACCGCTCGCACTGCTCAAGTTCGGCGGAGTCGGCGTCCGCGAGCTGCGTCGCCTGGCGAAGTCGACGCGGCACGGCGACACCGACGTGGTCCTCGCCCTCGAGCTGGCCGCGCACGCCGGGCTGCTCCGCGTCGACCCCGACAACGTGCTCGCGACCGACACCTACGACACGTGGCGGCTGGCAGCCCCCGCCGACCGCCTGACACCGGTGGCGCAGGCCTGGTGGTCGCATGAGGCAGGCCTGACCGAACGCACCGACCCGGCAACAGGCAAGCCGAGACCGCCGCTGGCGCGGGTCCAGCCCCGCGACGACGTGCGCCGGCTGCGCCAGGCCGTCGTGACGTTCCTCGCCGGGCTCCCCGACGGGGAGGCGATGCCCGACCTGCACGACGTCGTTGAGCAGGTCGGGTGGAGCGCCCCGATTCGTTATCCGAAGCCCACCGTCGACCTCGCGGAGCAGGCGGCCGCGGTCTGGCACGAGGCGCAGCTGCTCGGTGCAGTGGTCGACGGTGCAGCGACCTCGTTGGGCGCCGCCCTCGCGTCCGGCGACGCCGACGACCTGCGGTCTGCGGCAGAGACCGCGATGCCGGCCGTCACCGAGACGGCGGTGTTCCAGGCCGACCTCACCGCGGTCGTCGCCGGCACACCTGCCGCCGGCCTCGCCGAGCTCCTCGACTCGGTCGCTGACCGCGAGGCGCGAGGCAACGCCAGCACCTGGCGGTTCTCGCCCGAGAGCGTTCGGCGCTTTCTCGACCGCGGCGGCAGCGCCGATCACGTGGTCAAGGAGCTCGAGGCGGTCGCGACCAAGTCGGTCCCCCAACCGCTCACGTACCTGATCGGCGACGTCGCCCGCCGGCACGGGCATGTGTCGGTGCGCCCGGTGAAGTGCGTGATCGTCTCCCCCGACGAGACGTTGCTGGCCGAGATCGCGGGCACCCGGTCGCTCTCGTCCCTGAAGCCGGTGTCGCTTGCTCCGACGGTG
>JBOGDX010000251.1:0-5277 GCA_050743225.1 Actinomycetes bacterium
GCTCACCACCACGAGGTGGCTGTCGCGCCTCGCCCGGTGCCGCCGGTAGCCATAGCGCTGGCCCCGCTCGACCGGGTGCACGTCGAGCACGGTCCCGCGAGCGACCAGCGCCCCCCGGTCGCCCAGCCACAGCGAGGTCCCGATGCGCGGCCGGAACGTCGTCCCGGGGAAGTCGGCACGCAGCCGAGCGAGCTCGGCCGGCGTCAGGTGGCTGACCCACGCCGTGTCCGTCGGCACCCCGACCCCGGCGAACCGGCGCAGCCAGGCGGCGACCTCCGCGACCGGGTCGTAGCCGCCGTGCCGGTCCATCGGCAGGTGGAAGGCCAGGCCCTCGAGCCGTACGCCGTCCAGGAGCCCCGGGACGGCCGGCAGCAGGCCCTCGGTCAGGCCGTGCCGGCGCATCGAGGTCATCGCCTCGAGGACGACCCGCGCACCGCCGGAGCCCCGCAGGGCGTCGACGTGGGCCACGGTCTGCACGACGCGGCCGCTGGGGTCCTCCGCGGGGCCGGGGTATGCCGGTGCCAGGACGAGGACGTCGCCGTCGAAGTGCTCGCGCACGGCCGGGACCTCGTCGGCGGTGCCCACGGCCAGCGTGTCGGCGCCGAGCCGCGCCGCCTCCTGGGCCAGCCGGGTGTTGCCGAGGCCGTAGCCGTTGCCCTTCGTCACAGGCACGATGCCCGGCGTCGCGCCGAGCACGGAGCGCATGTGCGCCTGCCAGCGCTCCTCGTCGACGTACAGGGTGAACGTCATCGGGTGCTCGCCGGCCGGCTCGTCAACGGCGGTCCATGTAGACCTCGAACGCCTTGAACATCAGCCGGTTCAGCGGGAGGTCCCACTCCCCGAGGTATTCGACGGCCTCCCCACCGGTGCCCAGCTTGAACTGGATCAGCCCGAAGTGCGGGTCATCCTCCGACAGGGTGTCGGTGATGCCCCGCAGGTCGTAGACCGTGGCGCCGGCGGAGGCCGCGTCGCGCAGCATCCGCCACTGCACCGCGTTGGACCCGCGGACGTCCCGCTTCGAGGTCGAGGACGCGCCGTAGGAGTACCACGCGTGCCGGCCGACGCGGACCATCGTCGTCGCGGCCACCAGGTCACCCTCGTGCCGGGCCAGGTAGAGCCGGATCCGGTCGGGGTCCTCGGCCCGCATCGCTGCCCACATCTGCTGGAAGTAGCCGAGAGTGCGGCCGGTGAAGCCGTCGCGCTCCGCCGTCTCGAGGTACAGCGCATGGAAGGCCGGCAGGTCGGCCTCGGTGCCGAGCGTCAGCTCGACGCCGGCCTTGTCGGCCTTCTTCACGTTGCGGCGCCAGAGCTGGTTGAACCCCTTGAGCAGGTCCTCCTCCGAGCGCCCCCCGAGGGGCACCTGGAACACGTACTGCGGCTGCCCCGCGGCGAACCCCTCGTCGCCGGACGGCCGGCGCCAGCCGAGGCGGGTCAGGGTGGCGGCCACCCGGTCGGCGCCGGCGTCGGCCTCGTCAGGGGGTACGTCCACCAGGCGCTTCGCGGAGCCGTCAGCCACGGCGGCCTTGACCGTCGCGGCCGACCATCGGCGCCGGACCACCAGCGGGCCCATCTTCACGCCGAACGCGCCGGCCGCGCGCAGGTGCTCGACCATCGGGTCCAGCCAGGTCGCGAGGTCCTCGGCGGCCCAGTCGATGACCGGCCCCTCGGGCAGGTAGGCCAGGAATCGCTTGACCTTGGGGATCTGGCGCAGCAGCACCAGACCGGCGCCGACGAGGGCGCCCGACGCGTCGTACCAGCCCAGGCTCTGCGACCCCCACTCGCCCTTGACCTGCGCCCACGACGGGCACTGGAGGAAGCTCACCGACTCGGTCGCGGCCCGGTCGGTGACGAACGCGAGGTGCTCCTCGCGACTGATCTCCCGCACCGTGACCGTCATGGGCGACGAGGCTACCCAGCGGGCAGCCCGGCCGGTCCATCCGCTGGGCCGGCCGGGCCACCCGCTGGTGATCCTGCGGCTCAGGCCTGGCGCGCCGCCTGCGCCTCGATCTCGATGACGACCTTCTTGGAGACGAGCACGCCGCCGGTCTCCAGCGCGACGTTCCACGTCATGCCGAAGTCCTCGCGGTCGATCTCGGTCCGGGCCGTGACGGCGAGCTTCTCGTTGCCCCACGGGTCCTTGGCGACACCTTCGAGCTCGACGTCGAGGGTGACCTCCCGGGTGACGTCCTTGATGGTCAGGTCCCCGACGACGGTGAGCTTCGTCCCCCGGTGCGACACCACCCGCGCGTTGCCGAACGAGAGGGTCGGGTGGGCCTCGGTCTCGAGGAAGTCGCCGGACACCAGGTGCGCGTCGCGGTCCGGCGAGCCGGTGTCGATCGACGCGGACTGGATGGTCGCCTCGGCCGTCGAGGAGGCGACGTCGCCCCCGACGGTGATGCTGCCGGTGAACTCGCGGAAGCTGCCCCGCACCTTGGTGACCATCAGGTGGCGGGCGACGAAACCGATCCGGGTGTGGTTCGGGTCCAGGACGTACGTGCCGGCCGCGGGAAGACTCAAGCCGTCGACGACGCGCAGCTCGCTCGCGGTGGCCTGTGGGGTCGTGGTCATGGGTCGGGGTCCTCTCTGGTTGGGGGGCCGGCTTCGCTGGGTTCGCGGCCGGTCCCGAGCTCGATGTGTGCTACAGCAATGATTGCATCTTCAATATTCCTAACGTCAAGCAGATGTAGGATCGGGGTGTGATCGAGCCCCGGGCGCGTGCGGACGAGCCCCCTAGTCCCGGCGACGGGCAGGGGGTCGTCGACGACGACCGGCTGACGGTGATGGGCTTGCTCGCCGAGACGTGGACCGGGCTCTCCGCCCGCTCCGCTGCCCAGCTCGCCGAGCACGGGCTGTCGACGGTGGAGTTCGAGGTGCTGCTCCGGTTGGCCCGGTCCCCGCTCGGCCTGCTGCGGATGACGGACCTGTCGGCCCAGACCTCGCTGACGACCAGCGGGGTCACCCGGGTGGTCGACCGGCTCGTGGCCCGAGGCGTGATCACCCGGGAGGCCTGTCCGACCGACCGGCGGACGACCTACGCGGTGATCACCGAGCAGGGCCGGGCGCTGCTCGCGGGCGCCCTGCCCGGCCACCTCGACCTGATCGAGTCATGGCTGCTGGGCCCGCTCCGCGAGGCCGCCGCCAGCGACGGGGCCGGCCTCGACGTGTTCGTCGAGTCGCTGCGCCGCGTGCGCGACCACGTCGTGCCGTGCGCGACGGCGGGTGTCGAGGGCCCGACGACGGTCGAGCAGGCCACCTCCTGACCCATTGCCCAGCCGGGAGCGTGCTCAGCCGGGCAGCCGCTCCCGGAGGAAGGCGATGTCGGCACCCTGGCCGGCGGCGTCACCCGGGGTCTCGACGACGACCGGCGCGCCGGCGGCCGCGACGGCGGCCACGATCTCGGCGGCGTCGATCGCGCCGCTGCCGATGTTGGCGTGCCGGTCGGCGCCGGAGTCGAACGCGTCACGTGAGTCGTTGGCATGCACCAGGTCGACCCGCCCGGTGATCGCCTTGACCCGGTCGACGATGCCGGCCAGCTCCTCCCCGCCGGCGTGGGCGTGGCAGGTGTCGAGGCAGAACCCCACCATGGACAGGTCGCACCGGGCGTCGAGGACCTCCCAGAGCCGGCCGATGCGGTCCAGCCGGCGGGCCATGGCGTTGTCGCCGCCGGCCGTGTTCTCGATCAGGATGGGCAGCGGGGGCTGGAACCGCTCGAAGGTCTTGGCCCAGTTGTCGTACCCCGTCTCGGGGTCGTCGTCCTTGAGGACGTGACCTCCGTGCACGATCAGCCCCTTCGCCCCGAGCTCCGCGGCTGCGGCGGCGTGCTGCGCCAGCAGCTTGCGGCTGGGGATGCGGATGCGGTTGTTGGACGTCGCCACGTTGACGAGGTAGGGCGCGTGGACGTAGAGGTCGACCCCGGCCGAGGCCGCGGCGGCGCGCAGGGCGGCGGCTCCCCCGTCGTACGAGATCTTCGGGCCCTTGTAGCCCTGCGGGTCCCCGAGGAAGAACTGGACGAGGTCGGCCCCGCGGGCCTTCGCCTCCGAGACCGGGTCGACCTGGTCGACGTGGGCCCCGATGCGCAGCGCTGTCATGGCTTCGACCATACGACGCCACCCCGACACGTTCACGATCACGAAGTGGGGGGTCGCGGGGGCGACCCTGTGGACGACGATTTCGGTCCGGCCGGGCGCGGCCGGTAGTCTCTGCCACCTGGTCGCCGGCCCGGGTTGCCGCCCGGGTGTGTCGACCGACGCAGAAGCCCTCCTGCCACGGAGAGACCGTGGCCGCCGAGTCCAGAGGAGGTGGGTTGTCCGCATGCGTCACTACGAACTGATGGTCATCCTCGACCCCGACGTCGAGGAGCGCACCGTTGCTCCCGCTCTCGACCAGTTCCTGACGGTCGTGAAGAACGACGGCGGCAACGTCGAGAAGATCGACATCTGGGGCCGCCGCCGGATGTCCTTCGAGATCAACAAGAAGGCGGAGGGCATCTACGCCGTCGTGGACTTGCAGGCCGAGCCCGCGACGGTCAAGGAGCTCGACCGGCAGCTCAACCTCAACGAGGCCGTGCTGCGCACCAAGGTCATCCGTCCGGACCAGCGCTAGCGAAGGGGAACCACCATGGCCGCAGGCGACACCGTCATCACCCTCGTCGGGAACCTGGTCGACGACCCCGAGCTGCGCTTCACCCCCAGCGGTGCGGCGGTGGCGAAGTTCCGCATGGCGTCGACGCCGCGCTTCCTGGACCGGCAGACCAACGAGTGGAAGGACGGCGAGAGCCTCTTCCTCTCCTGCAACGTCTGGCGCCAGGCCGCCGAGAACGTCGCGGAGTCCCTCCAGCGCGGCATGCGCGTGATCGTGCAGGGCCGGCTCAAGCAGCGGTCCTACGAGACCAAGGAGGGCGAGAAGCGCACCGTGTACGAGGTCGAGGTCGACGAGGTCGGTCCCAGCCTGCGCAACGCCACCGCCAAGGTCGTCAAGACCCAGCGCGGTGCCGGCAGCGGCGGGTTCGGTGGCCAGCAGGCCGACAACGACCCGTGGGCCTCGGCTGCGCCCGCCCCGGCCGGCGGCGGAAGCGGTGGGGGCTGGAACGCCCCTGGCGCCACCGACGAGCCCCCGTTCTGACCAAACCCCAACCCGTTGACCATCCCGGCCTCCTCCCCGGGCATCCAGAAACTGGAGCACCACGATGGCCAAGCCACCCCCCCGCAAGCCCAAGAAGAAGGTCTGCGTGTTCTGCAAGGAGAAGATCTCCTACGTGGACTACAAGGACACCGGTCT
>JBOGDX010000252.1:0-5244 GCA_050743225.1 Actinomycetes bacterium
GCTGGTCGCTGACCGGCTCGCCGACCTGCGGGTCGTAGCCCTCCAGGCCCGTGACGTCCTCGACCACGCGCGCGAGGTCGTAGACCCGCCCCATCAGCTCGACCGGGTCCTCCGCGCCGACCCGGTCATCCGGCACGTGGATCTCTATCTCGCCGCGGATCAACCTCAGCTCGACGCCGGTGTCCCGCGCCGTCAGCTCACGGCTGGAGTCGTCGTCCTCGTCCACCTCGACGTCGCCGAGGATCTCCCGCGCGCGCGGGACGAGCAGCTCCCAGCTCTCGAGATCGGCATCGGTGAGGTCGCCCGGGTCGCCGTCCTCGAACGACTCCTCCAGGTCGTCGAGAGCGTCCTCGAAGGTCTGGCCCGGGTCGCGCCGGACGAAGTAGATGTCGTAGCTCATGGGCGGCTCATCGGCTGCGGCCCTGGTCGACGCCGGCCGCGGCGTGCTCGTCCGCGACGGACAGCGCCTCGTCGAGGATCGCCAGGCCCTCCTTGGCCTCCTCGTCGGAGACGGTGCACGGCGGCACGACGTGGAGCCGGTTGAAGTTGACGAACGGGATCATCCCGCGTTCCTTGCAGGCCGCGACGAGCGATGCCATCGGCCGGTTGGCCTCGCCGGTCGCGTTGTAGGGCACGAGCATCTCCCGGGTCGCCCGGTCCTTCACCAGGTCGAGCGCCCAGAAGACGCCCACGCCCCGCACCTCGCCGATGCTGGGGTGGCGGTCGGCCAGCTCCCGCAGGCCCGGGCCGAGCACGTCCTCACCGATCCGTCGCGCGTTCTCGATGGTGCGTTCCTCCCGCATGGCGGTGATGCTGGCCACCGCCGCTGCGCAGGCGAGCGGGTGCCCGGAATAGGTCAGCCCGCCGGGGAACGCCCGCTCGGCGAAGGTTGCGGCGATCCGTTCGCTGATGACGACGCCACCGAGCGGGACGTAGCCGGAGTTGGATCCCTTGGCGAAGGCGATCAGGTCAGGCGTCACGTCCCACTTGTCGACGGCGAACCACTCACCCGCGCGCCCGAACCCGGCCATCACCTCGTCGGCGACGTAGACGATGCCGTGGCGGTCGCAGATCTCCCGTACGCCGGCCAGGTAGCCGTCCGGCGGCACCAGGATCCCGGCGGTACCGGGGACGGTCTCCAGCACGACCGCCGCGATCGTGCCGGGTCCCTCGAGCGCCACGACCTGCTCGAGGTGTGCCAGGGCGCGTTCGCCCTCCTGCTCCGGGCTGTCGGACCAGAACGGGGAGCGGTAGGGGTAGGGGCCGAAGAAGTGCACGACCCCCGTCGCTGCCCCGTCGTTGGGCCAGCGCCGCGGGTCGCCGGTCATCTGGATCGCGGTCGCTGTGTTGCCGTGGTAGCTGCGGTAGGTCGTGAGCACCTTGTGCCGGCCGGTGTGCAGGCGGGCCATCCGCACCGCATTCTCGATGGCGTCGGCGCCGCCGTTGGTGAAGAACACCTTGTCCAGGTCGCCGGGGGCCAGCTCGGCGATCAGTCGCGCCGCCTCGGAGCGCTTGTCGTTGGCGTGCTGCGGTGCGATGGTGCACAGCACGGCGGCCTGCTCCTGGATCGCCGCAACGACCTTCGGGTGCTGGTGACCGATGTTGACGTTGACCAGCTGGGACGAGAAGTCGAGGTAGCGGGTGCCCTCGTGGTCCCACACGTAGGAGCCGTGCGCGCCCGCGACCACCATCGGGGAGATCAGCGCCTGGGCGGACCATGAGTGGAAGACGTGCGCGCGGTCGAGGTCGTACGTCCGCGTGCCCGCCTCGCGCTCGGGGACGGGGGTGGCCATGGCTCGCACAATACGGCTCCCACCCGCTCCGGCATGGAGGCGTCCGGGAGCGCTGACCGGCGTTGACGGGCCGGGCTCCGCCTCGCACTGTGGCTGTGTGGCCGTCGAGACCGACTTCGACTTCCTGATCATCGGGTCAGGCCCGGCGGGAGAGAAGGCGGGGGCTCTGGCGGCCTACCACGGCAGGCGGGTGGCGATCGTGGAGCGCGCCGCTCGGCCCGGCGGCACCATGGTGGACGGGGCATCGGGCACGAAGACGATGCGTGAGGCGGCGCTCTACCTCACCGGCTACCGCCGGCGAGAGGTGTACGGCGTCGGCCTCGATCTCGAGCCGCAGCTCGCGGTCGACGGCGTCCGCGCCCGGGCCGACGATGTGCACCGGCTGCTCACGGACCAGGTGGATCAGAACCTGGCCCGGCACGGCATCACCTTGGTGCCCGGGACCGGACGCCTCGCGGGCAGAGGATTGGTTGCCGTCGAACCGCCGGGCGGTGGCCCGACGCGGACGCTGACCGCCCCGGTCGTGCTACTCGCCACCGGGTCCAGGCCGCACCACCCGGCCGCGATCCCCTTCGACGATCCCGACGTGTTCGACTCGGACACGGCGGGTGCCCTGACCCGTCCGGTGCGCACCCTGGCCATCGTCGGCGGCGGAGCGGTGGCATGCGAGTACGCCTCGATCTTCGCCGCCCTAGGGACTGCCGTCACCCTCGTGGAGAGCGGCGAGCGGCTGCTGCGGTTCATGGACGCCGAGATCTCCGGGCTGCTCGCGGAGGCGTTCCGCGGCGTGGGGATGCGGGTGCTGCTGGGCGCAAGTCACGCCCGGGTGCGCCGCGACGGCGAAGGCATCGTCGTCGCGCTGGACAGCGGAGAGCTCATCCGGCCCGAGAAGGTGATCGTCGCCGCCGGTCGCGTCGGCAACAGCGACGGGCTGGGACTGGCCGAGGCCGGCGTGGAGACCGATGAGCGCGGACACGTCCGGGTGGACGACCGGTTCGCCACGACGGCCGTCGGCATCTTCGCCGCCGGGGACGTCACCGGTCCGCCCACGTTGGCCTCGGTCGCGATGGAACAGGGGCGGGTGGCGGCCTGCCACGCCTTCGGCATCCCCCTGCGACACAACCTGGACTCGTGCACTCCCTACGGCGTCTACGCGATCCCCGAGGTCGCGATGGTCGGCATGACGGAGGAGGCGGCCCGAGCAGCGGGCGAGGACTACGGGGTCGGCAGAGCCCGGCTCGCCCGCAACGCACGCTCGGCCAGCAGGGGCTCGTCGATCGGGCTGGTCAAGCTGGTCTTCCGTCGTCGCGATCGGCGGTTGCTCGGGGCGCACATCGTCGGTGACGACGCGACGGAGCTGATCCACCTGGCACAGGCCCTTATCTACTTCGATGCGGGCATCGACTACCTCGTCCACCGCACGTTCAACGTCCCGACGGCGCACGAGGCGTACAAGTACGCCGCCTACGACGGTCTCTCCCGCGTCGAGAACCGCCCGACCCTCACGGCGAACGCGTAGCGACCCGCACGACCGCGGGACCGACCGTCGCCGGTCAGCCGCCGAGCCGCGCCAGCAGGGTGTCACGCACGGCCGGCCACTCGTCGCGGATGATCGAGAACACCACGGTGTCGCGGAAGGTGCCGTCGGCGCGGCGCATGTGCCGGCGCAGGACCCCCTCGCGTGCCGCGCCCAGCCGCGCGATCGCGGCGTGCGAGCGGGTGTTGCGCAGGTCGGTCTGGATCTTGACTCGGCCGAAGCCGCAGTCCTCGAACGCATGCCGGAGGACCAGCAGCTTGCACTCCGCGTTGACGGCCGTGCCCCACCAGCGCGGGCCGTACGCCGTCCAGCCGAGGTGGAGACGCTCGTCGGTCAGGTCCCAGACCCCGAGGCCGGTCGTGCCGACCACCGTCTCTGCCGGACCGAGGTCGTCGGCCCGCAGGCGCACGACGTAGGCCTGGCGGTCACCGAGCAGCGACGCCTCCATGGCCGCGTCCACCAGTGCCTGCATGCCTGCGGTGTCGGCCGGCCGGCCGGCGGGACCACCCCCGTATCCCTGGTCCCAGACCCGGGCGTCGTCGAGCGCCGCGAACAGGCCCGCGGCGTCCTGGGGTGCCGTGGCGTCCAGGCGGACGTGGCGTCCGACGAGGGACCGGCCGTCTGGAGGGATGGGTGTCACGGCGCGAGACCCTAGCCGAGTAGAACGAGTGCTCAACCGAGCAGTGACCGGACCTGCACGGTCTGGTCCCGGCCGGGTCCCACGCCGATCGCCGAGATCGGCGCGCCCGACATCGCCTCGAGCGCCTCGACGTAGCTCCGAGCCGCCTTGGGCAGGTCGGCCAGCGACCGCGCGGAGGAGACGTCCTCGTCCCACCCGTCGAAGAGCTCGTACACCGGCCGGGCGTGGTGGAAGCCCGTCTGCGTCATCGGCATCTCGTCGACGCGCTCACCGTCCACGTCGTACGCAACGCACACGGGGATGCGCTCCCACCCCGTCAGCACGTCGAGCTTGGTGAGCACGAAGTCGGTGACACCGTTGACCCTCGCCGCGTACCGGGCGACAACCGCGTCGTACCAGCCGCACCGGCGCGGCCGGCCGGTCGTCGTGCCGAACTCCGCGCCGTCGGCGCGCAGCCTCTCGCCGTCGGCGTCGAGCAGCTCGCTCGGGAACGGGCCCGAGCCGACGCGGGTGGCGTACGCCTTGACGACGGCGATCACGCGGTCGATGCGCGTCGGTGGGATGCCCGACCCGGTGCAGGCACCACCAGCGGTGGGGTTGGAGGAGGTGACGAACGGATACGTGCCGTGGTCGACGTCGAGCAGCGTCGCCTGGCCGCCCTCGAGCAGCACCGTGCGGCCGGCGTCCAGCGCCTGTCCCAGGAGAAGCGTCGTGTCGGTCACCATCGGCCGCAGCCGGTCGGCGTAGGCCAGGAACTCCTCGACCACCTCATCGACGGTGATCGCGCGCCGGTTGTAGACCTTCACGAGGAGGTGGTTCTTCTGCTCGAGCGCCCCTTCCACCTTCTGGCGAAGGATCTTCTCGTCGAACAGGTCCTGCACGCGGACGCCCACGCGCGACATCTTGTCGGCGTAGGTCGGGCCGATCCCTCGGCCGGTCGTGCCGAGCCGGGCGCTGCCGAGGAACCGCTCCGACACCCGGTCGATGGTGCGGTGGTACGGCGCGATCAGGTGAGCGCTGGCGCTGACCGTCAGCCGCGAGACGTCCACACCGCGCGCCTGCAGGTCGTCGATCTCGGTGAACAGCACGGACAGGTCGATGACCACGCCGTTGCCGATGACGGGGACGACGCCGGGGGTGAGGATGCCGGAGGGCAGCAGGTGCAGCGCGTACTTCTCGTCCCCGATGACGATCGTGTGCCCGGCGTTGTTGCCCCCGTTGTACTTCACCACGTAGTCGACCGAAGAGCCGAGCAGGTCGGTCGCCTTGCCCTT
>JBOGDX010000253.1:0-5240 GCA_050743225.1 Actinomycetes bacterium
GGCCGCGTCGTTGCTGGACTCCGACCGCAACCCTCCGGTCTACGACCCGGCCACCCAGTCGGTGACCATGCCGGAGTCCTTCGCCAAGTCCTTCCAGGCCTACATGGACGCCGAGTGGTGGCGCCTCGACCTGCCCGAGGACCTGGGCGGCACCGTCTGCCCGCCGAGCCTGCGCTGGGCGGTCGCCGAGCTCGTCCTGGGCTCGAACCCGTCGGTGCACATCTACAGCTCCGGCATGGCCTTCGCCCACGTGATCTACCGCCTCGGCACCGAGGAGCAGCACAAGGTCGCGCAGCGCATGGTCGACGGACGCTGGGGCGCCACCATGGTGCTCACCGAGCCCGACGCCGGGTCCGACGTGGGTGCAGGCCGCACCAAGGCGACCCAGCAGCCTGACGGCACGTGGCACATCGAGGGCGTGAAGCGGTTCATCACCTCGGCCGAGCACGACATGTCGGACAACATCGTCCACCTGGTGCTGGCCCGCCCCGACGGAGCCGGCCAGGGCACCAAGGGCCTGTCGCTGTTCATCGTGCCCAAGTACAACTTCGACTGGGACACCGGCGAGATCGGTGCGCGCAACGGCGCCTACGTCACGAACGTCGAGCACAAGATGGGCCTGAAGGCGTCGACAACCTGTGAGGTGACTTTCGGCGAGCGGGAGCCGGCCGTCGGATGGCTGGTCGGGGAGGTGCACGACGGCATCGCGCAGATGTTCAAGGTCATCGAGTTCGCCCGGATGATGGTGGGCACGAAGGCGATCGCGACCCTGTCGACCGGCTACCTCAACGCGCTCGAGTACGCGAAGTCACGCGTGCAGGGTCCGGACCTGACGAAGATGACCGACAAGTCGGCGCCCCGTGTGCCGATCACCCACCATCCCGACGTACGCCGCTCGCTCATGCTCCAGAAGGCCTACGCCGAGGGGATGCGCGCCCTGGTCCTCTACACAGCGACCGTGCAGGACGAGGTCGCACTCGCCGAGGCCCGGGGCGAGGAGCAGGATCTCGCAGTACGACTCAACGACCTGCTGCTGCCGATCGTGAAGGGCTTCGGCTCGGAGAAGTCGTACGAGCTGCTGGGAGCCCAGTCACTGCAGACCTTGGGCGGATCGGGTTATCTGCAGGACTACCCGATCGAGCAGTACATCCGGGACGCGAAGATCGACACCCTCTACGAGGGAACGACCGCCATCCAGGGCATGGACTTCTTCTTCCGCAAGATCGTGCGGGACAAGGGTCAGGCGCTCACCAAGCTGATGACCGACATCCAGGAGTTCGCCAAGGGTGACGAAGGCAACGGCGCGCTGCAGGCCGAGCGCGACCTGCTCGGCACGGCACTCACCGACGTCCAGGGGATCGTCGGTTCGATGGTCGGGTCTCTCACCGCCTCCGCCGAGGACGTGACCAACGTCTACAAGGTGGGGCAGAACACCACGCGCTTGCTGATGGCGTGCGGCGACCTGGTCACGGCATGGCTGCTCCTCCGGCAGGCGGTCGTGGCGCAGGCGGCGCTCGACGCCGGCGCCACCGGCCGGGACAAGGCGTTCTACGAGGGCAAGGTCGCCGCCGCCACCTTCTTCGCGCGCCAGGCACTGCCGCTGCTCACGGCGCACCGCGTCGTCGCCGAAGGTGTGGACAACGCGCTGATGGACGTCCCCGAGGAGGCGTTCTAGGCCTTCTCGGCCCGGCATGGTGCACCGGACAGGTCGCAACGCGGGTTTTATGCCCGGATTGGGGCCGATTCGCGTTGAATGTGCCTCGGCTGAAAGGGTGGGCTTCGGTGTGCCGGGTCGGGTTCCGGGTACACCGCCGACAGTGGTCGACGTCCGGTCGACCCGGGACCGGCGCCCCCTGCGGCCCGGCCAGTCGGTTGACCAACGAGGAGGAATCCATGGGCATCGGGGTGAGCATCTTCCTGATTGCAGTCGGCGCGATCCTCGCGTTCGCCCTCAACGTGGACGTGAGCGGTGTGGACCTGAGCGTCGTGGGCTACATCCTGATGATCGTCGGACTCATCGGCCTGATCATGACCGCCTTCATCTGGGGCCCGCGCAACCGCGGCCGCGGCGACGTGGTCGAGGAGCGCCGGGTCTACGACGACCGCGTCTAGTAGGTGACGGCCGGCGTCCCTCCGGGGCCGCCGGCCGTGCCGTGTCTGCGAAGGACTGATACCAGACATGACTTCCCGCGCACCACGTGCTCCCATCGCCAAGGCCTCGGTCGGATCGGCCGTCGTGCTCATGGCCGCCGGAGGGATCATCGCCTTCGGCATCGACGCACCGAGCGAGGTGGACCGGTACGTCGACCTGCTCGACCTGGGCCTGATCCTGGTTTGGGCGGGCGTGCTCATGCTTGTGATGCAGGTCGTCATGCACCGACCTCGGAAGCCGCGGCGGCGAGACCGCGGAGCAGGGGCACCGGACGACCGCACCGACCAGTGGTACGAGAACGACGTGCACCGTCCTGGCTACGCTGGCGAGACCCAGCGGCTCCCCAGCATGCGGGGCCGCTAGCCCGCCAGGTGTAGGCGCAGCTCGGCCGGCGCACCGCCGACCAGCCGCACGGGGACACCCCAGTCCTGCTGGTGCACGTGGCATGCGGGGAAGTCCGCCGAGCCGTCCTCGTCGCAGGAGGCGGCCATCGCCGCCACGTGCAGCACGCCGCTCCCAACCTGCGGGTCGAGCACGATGGGTCGGGACAGATCGGGGCCCGTGCCACCGCCCTCGCGCAGCAGCGATGGCGGGGTGGCCGAGACCACCAACCGGGTGGCCGGCCCGTAGCGGTCGTCGAGCTTCTGGCCAGGCGGTGGCCGGAACACCGCGGTGATCTGGACCGGGCCGGGTGCGAGGTCGGTGACCGGGCGATGGGTCCGCTGCGCGACACCGTCGACGACCAGAGCATCGTCGGGGAGCCGCAACCGGGTCAGCCGGTGCGCGGCGGACTCCACGACGACCAGGTGATCGCCATCGACCACCGTGTCGCTCGGCTCCGCGAGCCCGGTGAGCAGCGTCGTGACCACGCCGGTCGCCGGGTCGTATCGGCGGACCGCACCGTTGTAGGTGTCGCTGACCGCGACCGAGCCATCGGGCAGCAGGGTCACACCGAGCGGGTGCTGGAACCGCGCGGTGTCGGCGGGTCCGTCGACGTAACCGAAGTCGAACAGGCCAGCACCCACGGCCGTCGCGACGGCTCCGTCCCGCACGTACCGCAGTGACGAGGTCTCCGCGTCGACGAGCCACAGCCGGTCCGGACCGGAGGCCAGGCCCGAAGTCTGTGCGAACCACGCGTCGGCGAGCGGCCCGTCCACCAACCCCTCGTTGGTCGTCCCCGCCAGGACGGCTACGTAACCCGTTACGGGGTCGAACGACCAAAGCTGGTGGATGCCCGCCATGGCCACGACGACGCAGCCCAGGTCGGGCACCCACTCAACGTCCCAGGGCGAGGAGAGCTCGCTCGTCCCGGCGCCCTGCATCCACGGTGTGCCGGTGCCGGCGAGGGTCACGACCTCACCTGAGGCCAGCCGAACCCCGCGCAGAGTGTGGTTGACCGTGTCGGCCACCACCACGTCATAACCTGCCTGCTCACCCACATCCTGGGGAAGCAGGCACAGGCCCTGTGGCTCGCTGAACCGGGCGACCGCCGCGGCCCCGTCGGCGAGACCGCGCCCTCCGGAACCGATGCGCCGGACGACGGTCTGCCCGTCGACGCCCAGCTCCGCCAGCGAGTGGTGTCCGCTGTCAGAGACGAGGTACGTGCCGCCGGGGAGGGCGAGGATCTTGCCGGGGAAGCGCAGCTCGGTGTCGGGGAGAGGTGGCGGTACGTACGGCCCCTCGCCCCGGTGCAGGGTGCCCTTCGCGTCGTGCTCGGCGACGAGATCGGCCACCGCTCGGTCCAGTGCATGCCCGTGCCCCTCGCCGGACAGCTGCGCCACGACGTACCCCTCGGGGTCGACGAGCACGAGGGTCGGCCAGGCCCGGGCGATGTAGGCCTGCCACGTTGCGAGGTCGGGGTCGTCGAGCACCGGGTGGTGGACCGAGTACCGCTCGACGGCGGCCGCGAGGGCGTCGGGATCGGCCTCGTGCGCGAACTTCGGCGAGTGGACTCCGACGGTCACCAGGACGTCGGCGTACTTCTCCTCCAGCGGGCGCAGCTCGTCCAGCACGTGCAGGCAGTTGATGCAGCAGAAGGTCCAGAAGTCGATCAGGACGATCTTGCCGCGCAGGTCTGCGAGGCGCAGGTCTCGCCCGCCGGTGTTCAGCCAGCCGCGGCCGTCCAGCTCAGGGGCTCGCACCCGGGGCACGTCGGCCCATCTCGTTGTCACGAACAGATCCAACCGCAGGGCTGAGGGAGTCCTTCCGCGGGAACCTTGGGAAGGTTTCACTTGACCGGTACAGAAATCCTCGTTACTGTAGCGGTACAGAACATCGTTAGGAAGAAGGGAGAAGGCCATGAACGGCATCGAGCTCGCATCGCTGCACCTGGCCCGTAAGGAGATGGAGCGAGAGCTGCGCAGCGCCTGGCCGGACGCGCCGGTCGTCGCGGAAGCTCCCAACGCGTCGCCCGGCCTGCACCGTGCCCGGCACGCCACCGCCGCGATGCTGCACCGCGCCGCGCACCGGCTCGCACCCGCCTGACCGGCCGGCCCGTCGCCCCGGTCCGCCCACGGGCGGGGACGGGCCGGGACGACCTAAGGTGATCGACCCAGATCAGGGAGGTGAGGCGTGGGGCGCGTGACACTGCAGACGGTGGCCGACAGGGTCGGCGTGAGCCGCATGACCGTCTCGAACGCCTTCTCCCGCCCGGACCAACTCTCCGCCACCCTGCGGGACCGCATCCTGCAAGCGGCGGAGGAGCTCGGGTACGTCGGCCCCGACCCGGCGGCCCGGGCCCTCGCCCGCGGCACGACCGGCGCCGTCGGCGTCCTGCTCACCGAGTCGCTGCACTACGCCTTCACCGACGAGGTTGCCACCGGCTTCCTCGGCGCGGTGACCGAGGAGCTGGCGCCGACCGGACTCGCGCTGACCCTGCTGTCGTCGACCTCACATGACGACGTGGTCCCGTCGCGGGATGTCGCGATGGACGGGGCCCTGGTCTACTCCTGCGACGTCGAGTCGGCGGCCGTGAGCTGGCTCATCCGGCGCCGGCTACCGCTGGTGTTCGTCGACCAGGCGCCGGCCCCCGGCATCCCGAGCGTCAACATCGACGACCGCGCGGGCGCCCGGGCGTGCGGGTCGGTGC
>JBOGDX010000254.1:0-5195 GCA_050743225.1 Actinomycetes bacterium
GAGATCAGGCCCGGCGTCGCGTCGGGGTCGTCGTAGTTCGTCGACCCCTCCTTCCCCGTGTTGCCGTCGCTGTCATCGAAGATCGTCAGGAAGCTGTCGGAGGGCCGCCCTGGCACGCCGACCGGCAGCGGGTTCGGCTCGATGCGGAAGGTCGCGCCGCCGAGCGGGGTGGAGCCGTCACCGCGGAACTTGCGGACGAACAGGGCCGCGCAGTTCGACGGGATGTTGATGGGTGTCGCCTTGAAGTAGTCGACGAGGTTCTTGTCGCTCGCGCCGGTCGACGAGCGACCGTTGAGCGTCGAGAACCCTGTCGACGGACAACCGAGGACCGCGCCGAAGCTGGTCAGGTCGAGCGCGGCCTCGATGAACCCCTCCTGGTCGATGGTCCCGTTCACCGCGTTGACGCTCGTCCACCACGGGGCCAGGTCCGAGATGGCGCCGGTGCTGTTCGCTTTCACGTCGTACGTCGGGTTGTTGACGGTCGTCGGACCCCACGACCCCGCGATCGGCGAGGTTGCCGTCCACACCTCGACCTCGGGCGCGCTGAAGACGCCGTTGCCCTGGTCGTTGATGGTGATGCGGACGTCGCCGGTCGTCCGGTTCGGGTTCGGGTTGCTGGTGTTCCCGTCGGTGCGTGGCTTCTGGTTCAGCTCGAAGTAGTAGTTCGCGGTCGCGTTGCCGCCGACGTTGGAGCCGCGGTCGAAGCCGAGGACCAGAAAGACGTGGTCGGTGCCGCTGACCTGCTTGACGTAGGAGTAGGCAGCCACTCGGCCGTAGTCGGACTTGCCGGTCGCGTTGCCGGTGTCGGTCCATCCCCAGCTCGGCCACTGCGAGCCGCCGGGCGGGTTCTCCTTGTTGTTCGACCCCGAGACAGTGGCGTCCTGTCCGCCGCTCGTGTTGTCCAGGAAGGTGGTCAGCGTCCGGTTGGTCTTGCCACCGGCGTCGGGGAGCGCGGTCAGCACGCCGTCGCCCGTGGGCGCGAGGTCCTTCCAGTCCTCCGCCGACTCGTGGACCTGGTTCCCGTCCACCTCGAAGTCGCCGACGGCCGCCGCCCCGACAGGGTCTGCCACGAACGGCACGAAGTAGAGCGCCAGGACGACCGCGATGAGGATCGCGAACGGCTTGGGCATCCCACGGTTGGTCAAGGACCGGACCATCTGACGGCACCTCTCGCCCGAAACGACATGGCACCGAGGTCGGTCTCACCAGTGGCTCCCCGCGACCGCCGTACGTCGCGTCGACGCACGGGGGTGACCGGTCAGCTCCGGTCGCGGTTCACGGCCCCCCCAGCAGTGCGCCTCCCCTCCCCGGGGAAGCGCACGATCACTCTGGGTGGCGACCCGGGCCGGGTCAAGGCGAAACCGGCAACTCAGCGTGATCGGGTCCGCATTTCACCCGAACGGCGCATCAAGCCCGACGCCGCCGATAGCGACGGCGGGGCCAGCCGGGGGCGCGAGGGGCTCAGCCGGCCTTCTCGACCTGCTTGCGCCAGCGGATCCCGGCCTCGATGAACTCGTCGATCTCGCCGTCGAGGACGGCACCGGTGTTCCCGGTCTCGTGCTCGGTGCGCAGGTCCTTCACCATCTGGTACGGGTGCAGCACGTATGAGCGCATCTGGTTGCCCCACGACCCGCCGGTGTCGCCCTTAAGGGCGTCCATCTCCGCCTTCTCCTCTTGGCGGCGCCGCTCGAGCAGGCGCGACTGGAGCACGCGCAGCGCGGCGGCGCGGTTCTGGATCTGCGACTTCTCGTTCTGGCAGGACACGACGATGCCGGTGGGCAGGTGCGTGATCCGCACCGCCGAGTCGGTCGTGTTGACGGACTGCCCGCCCGGCCCGGAGGAGCGGAAGACGTCGATGCGCATCTCGCTCTCGGGGATGTCGATGTGGTCGGTGGTCTCGGTCACCGGGAGGACCTCGACGCCGGCGAACGAGGTCTGCCGCCGCCCCTGGTTGTCGAACGGCGAGATGCGCACGAGGCGATGGGTGCCCTGCTCGACGGACAGGGTGCCGTAGGCGTAGGGGACGTTGACCTGGAAGGTGACCGACTTCAGACCGGCCTCCTCGGCGTACGACGTGTCGAGCACGTCGGCGGGGTAGCCGTGCCGCTCCGCCCAACGCAGGTACATGCGCATGAGCATCTCGGTGAAGTCCGCGGCGTCGACACCGCCGGCCTCGGCCCGGATCGTCACGAGCGCCCCGCGCTGGTCGTACTCGCCCGCGAGGAGGGTGCGGACCTCGAGCTCGCCGAGCGTCTTGCGGATCGAGGCCAGCTCGGTCTGCGCCTCGGTGAGGGTGTCGGAGTCAGCCTCGGACTCGGCGAGCTCGAACAGCACGAACAGGTCGTCCAGGCGGCGGCGCAACGACTCGACCCGGTTGAGCTCCCCCTGGACGTACGACAGCCTGCTCGTCACCTGCTGCGCGCGGTCCTGGTCGTCCCAGAGGTCCGGCGCGGCGGCCTGCTGGTTGAGATCGGACAGCTCGCGACGCAGGTCGTCGAGGTCGATGACCGCCTCGATGCTGCTCAAGGTCTGGTCGAGCTCCTTGAGCTCCTCTGCCACGTCGACGGTCGCCACGTGCAGGAAGCGTACGCGAGGACGGCGCCGCTCAGCCGTCCCGCCGGTCGCGCGGGGTGGAGACGTAGATCAGCCGGTCGCCGGCACCCAGCTCGGCCACGGCCGGGTCGTCGTAGGCGAGGTTGCGGCCGTCCCGCACGACGGCCAGCACCGGCGTCGCCACGCTCCGTGGGTTGGTCCCGACCTCCTCCGGCGAGACGTCTCGCTCCACGAGGTCGAGCCCCTGGCCTGACGCGATGAGGTCCTCGACGACGGCCACGGCGCTCGGACTGCCGGTCGCCAGACCGAGCAGCCGGCCGGCGGCGTCGGAGGACGTGATCACGGAGTCGGCCCCGCTCTGGGTGAGCAGGTCGGCGTTCTCGGCCTCCCGGACCGCGGCCACGATCGTCACGTCGGGGGCGAGCTGACGCACGGTCAGGGTCGTCAGCACCGCAGTGTCGTCCCGGTTGACGGCGACGACGACAGACCGGGCGAGGGTCACCTCCGCCTCCATGAGCACGGCGTCGCTCGTCGACGAGCCGTGCACGGTCGCGAGGCCCGCTGCGGCCGCCACCTCGATCGCCTCATGGGACGTCTCGATGACGACGACCTGGTCGCTGCGCAGGCCGATCTCGCGCAGCGCCCGGACCGCGCTGCGGCCCTTGGTGCCGAAGCCACAGACGATGACGTGGTCCTTCACTCGCGACCTCCAGCGGGCGACGTTGAACTGGTCCCGGGACCGCTCGGTCAGCACCTGGATCGTGGTGCCGACCAGCACGAGCACGAACAGGAAGCGCATCGGCGTCACGAGCAACGCATTGGTCAGCCGGGCGCTCGTGGTGACCGGCGTGATGTCTCCGTAGCCGGTGGTGGAGAGCGTGACCGTTGTGTAGTAGAGGGCGTCGACGACCGACACCGAGCCGTCGCTGGCGTCGTCGTACCCGTCACGTTCGACCAGCACGACGACCCAGTTGAGCAGCACGATCGCCAGTGCGATCCCGACCCTGCGCGCGATCGCGACCGCCGGCGCCACGGCCGGGCGCCGCGGAAGCCGCAACGTCCTGGTGGGCTCGTCCACGCCGCACATTCACCCACACGGACCATCTGCGGGCGGGGAGGCCGGTCGGTGACATAGCGCAAACGCATGAGCGCGGCTAGCCACTTCGACCCCCGGATGGCCGTGTTCTCGGTCACTTTTGCCGCTGGAAACCTCGATTTTGGTAAGGGTCGCGCAATTCATGGCCGATGGTTGATGCAGCCAAGTCCTCGCCGAGAAGCCGGCGGGGCGGCCCCCGCGGACGCCGAGCCCTGTCACCGCGCGGAGGTCTCCGACGAGCTCGTCGATAGGCAGGGACGGAGAACCCAGCACGGCGGGCGACCGGCGTACATGACGTACGACGTGTCGTCCTTGGGGTGAAGCCACCACAGGTGGCCGGGCAACTTCGGCGCCCGAACCCGACAGGTCATTCTTCGCAGGCGGATCCCGAAGGAATCCACCCGCATGTCGCTGTCCCGACTCGTCCCCGTCCGCGTGCTCGCAGTCGGATCGCTGGTCCTCGGCCTGGCGTTCACGATGTTCGCTGCCTACACCGTCAGCCCCGCAGTGCCTCACGCGAGAGCTGCCCTCGTGTCTGCCGCCCGGGCCGACTCCGCGGCCGACTGGGCCCGCAGCCGGAAGGGCTCGCCCTACGGCTACGGCTCGGACGGCCCGCGCCGCTTCGACTGCTCGGGCCTCACGCGCTGGGCCTACAGCCACGTCGGCAAGTCCCTGCCGCACTCGTCCTCGGCGCAGGTCCGCAGGACCGAGCGCATCAAGAAAGAGAACCGTCGTCGCGGCGACCTCGTGTTCTTCTACAGCCGCGGCGGGGTCTACCACGTCGGCATCTACGCGGAGGACGGCCGCATCTGGCACGCGTCGCAGCCGGGTACGCCGGTCAAGCGCGTGAAGATCTGGACGAGCCGCGTGTTCTACGGCCGGGTCCGCTAGGCAGTTGCCTACCAGCCACGCCGTTCAGCTCGGGCCCTGGCACGACACGTGCTCGCGCGGGAGTTGTGTCCAGCCCTCTCTCTAGCGTGTGGTCATGGAGCTGGACTGGCTGGAGTCGCCGTTGCAGCTGTTGCTGCGGTCGACCTCGGCTGATGAGCTGGAGTCGACCGGGGAGCTGGTCTCCCGGTGTGCGGAAGGCCCGCTGGCGCTGGCCGATCTGCCACGTCTGGCGTTCGTCGATCCGTGCTCCCTCGAGGCCGAGCAGCGCGTTGAGCTGATCGAGGCGTTCGAGCGGGCGAGGGCGCGCCTGGACGGGCTGCAGCAGCGGGCGCTGGCGGCGGTGGTGGAGGCGACCGAGGCGGCCGGGCTGGACGGTGACCTGGCCCGCCACGAGGTGGGGGCGGCGCTGCGGCTCTCACCGGGCACGGCGGCGGAGCGGACCCGGGTGGCCGCGGACCTGGCGGGCCGGCTGACGGACACCCTTCACGCGCTGACCGCCGGCGAGATCGGCTACGGGCAGGCCCGGGTGCTGGCCGAGGCGGTGCGCGAGCTGCCCGACCAGGTTGCCGCCGGCGTGCAGGCGAGGGTGCTGCCGGGGGCCGGCCGGCTCACGGTGGCCGAGACCCGCCGCCGGGTGGCCCGGGCGGTGCTGGCG
>JBOGDX010000255.1:0-5183 GCA_050743225.1 Actinomycetes bacterium
ACCCCGGTGAGGGCCTGACAAGTCGCGGGTTCGGTCGGGCCGGGACGGGCCGATCACCGAGGGCGGCAGTTCTCGGCCCGGCAGGAGCTCGCCGAGCAGCGCTCGCACCCGCGCGTCGATGTCGGCGACGATGCGCCGTACCGTCGCTTCGTCCTGGCCCTTGGGGTCGTCCAGCGGCCAGTCCACATATCGCGCGCCGGAAAACACCGGACACGACTCGCCGCAGCCCTGGGTGACCACCACGTCGTAGGTCGCCTCGGCGTCGAATCCCTTCGGCACCTCTCCGGACACGTCGAGGCCCAAGCCGGTCAGCACGTCGGCGACCTCCGGGTGAATGCGGTCGCCGGGCTCGGAGCCGGCTGAGAACGCATCGACGGCGTCGCCGCCGTAGCGGGCGGTCAGGACCCGGCTGACGACCGAACGTCCGCCGTTCGCCTTGCAGGCGTACAGGATGCGCGGCTTTGCGGTCATGGAGACCCCTCCTTCGCATGGTGCGGGACCACCACGTCGTCGGCGACCGCCGCGACGTCCGGGTACAGCACACTCACCAACCCGACAGCCAGGCCGCCGCCGATGAGCTGGGCGGCGACGAAGCCGGGCACCGATGCGGGCGCGATGCCCGCGAAGGTGTCGGAGAACATGCGGCCGGCCGAGACCGCGGGATTGGCGAAGGAGGTGGACGAGGCGAACCAGTAGGCCGCACCGATGTACGCCCCGACGGCAGGGGCAGTCCACGCGCCGCGCCCGCCGCGCGCCAGGGCGAAGATGAGCACGACCAGCCCGGCCGTGGCGACGACCTCACTGACCCACAGGTGCCAGTCCGACCGGTCACGGGTCGACAGGTTCGTCGGCAGGTCGAACATGACGTTCGCCAAGACCGCGCCGCCGACGCCGCCGACCGTCGGGGCGACTGAGTAGGCAACCACGTCACGTCCCGCCGCGCCCGTGCCGGCAGACCGCCCGAGCCACCAGTCCGCGGCGGAGACGACCGGGTTGAAGTGCGCGCCGGACACCGGCCCGAACATCAGGATGAGGACCGCGAGGCCGAACGCGGTCGCCGTCGAGTTGTAGAACAGCTGGAGCCCGACGTTGTCCGGCGTGAGGTTGGTCGCGGCGATGCCGGAGCCGACGACGATCGTCACCAGCAGACCCGTGCCGAGCGCCTCGGCCAGCAGCCGGCGACCCAGCCCCGGCGCACCGGCCATCAGCAGGGCCGCTTCTCGGCCGACCGCGCCGCCGCAGCGAGCGCTGCGAACTGCGTGCCCATCCCGTCGAGCACCTCAGGGAGGACCCGGTAGTAGGTGTAGCGGCCGGCAGCCTCCCGCGTGACGACACCCGCTTCGCTTAGGTGCCGCAGCTGGTTCGAGACCGCGGACGGCAGCGTCCCGTCAACTCGGCGAGGTGGCAGGTGCACAGCTGCTCCGATGCCAGCAGACTCACCAGCCGCGCGAGTCGTCATGGGCACCGTGAATGGTCGCTCGGTCTCCTCGCCGGCGCAAGCGCCGGTCAGCTCGCGCAGCAGGCTGCGGTCGAGGCGTCGCTGCCACAGCAGCCGCCACCGGACGCGGATGACGGGGCGGCCGTCACGTCGAGGTGCGTCTTGCCCTCGAGCTCGGCGCCTGCGTCGGCGAGCACGGTGTAGACCTCCCACGGCTCACCGCCCGGCCCGGTGACCCACACCTTGTCCTGCCGCGCGTAGCAGCAGGTCGTGCCGTCCTCGACGCGGGTCGGCAGGCCTGCGGCCGCGAGCTTCCGGGTCGCGGCGACCACGTCGTCGGTGGAGTCGACCTCGACGCCGAGGTGGTTCAGCGATCCACCCTGGCCGGCGTTCTCGATGAGCACGAGCTTCAACGCCGGGTCGACGAGCGCGAAGTTCGCGTACCCCGGGCGGCGCTTGGCCGGTTCCGCGTCGAAGAGCCGGGAGTAGAAGGCGACGGCGGCGTCGATGTCATCGACATTGAGGGCAAGCTGGACACGAGACATGAGTGGAGTTCCTCCGGGCTAGTCATCGAGAACCATCAATATAGGGGAACATCGACGGATGTCAATGTGTTGGCGTACCGTGACCCACATGCCCGGGACGCTGCCGTTGCTCAACGACACCAGCGAGGGCGTCGTCTGCTGCCCGCCGCTGAGCGCATCACCGCTGCCGGCCGAGCCCGCGGCCACCCTGGCCAGGGCGTTCTCCGCCCTCGGCGACCCCGTCCGGCTCCGCCTGATGAGCCTGCTCATGACCTCCGACGCCGGCGAGATCTGCGCCTGCGACCTCGTCGAACCCGTCGGGAAGAGCCAGCCGACCGTCAGTCACCACCTGAAGGTGCTGCGCGACGCCGGCCTCGTCACCTCCGCCCGTCGCGGCCAGAACATCTGGTACGCCGCCGTGCCCGAGCAGGTCGCCGCGCTCCGCACCGTCCTCGACCCGGCCGGCTGACGTCGGCCGTGCGACATGCAATGACCGACACCTCCACCGTCCGACCGGCCCGCCCCGGCGAGGCACCGGCGGTGCGCGCCCTCGTCGCCGCCGCCGGCCTTCCCACCGCCGGCCTTGACGAGGTCTGGGCCACGCTGGTCGCCACACTTGCCGGCCGTCCCGTCGGGGTCGCTGCGATCGAACGGCACGGACCGCCGGAGGCGCCCGTGTTCCTCCTGCGCTCGGTCGTCGTCGAGGACGCCCGGCGGGGCAGTGGACTCGGCGCGGCGCTCGTGACAGCCGCACTCGCTGCGGCGGACCGCGAGGTCGGAGCCGCAGCGACGATCGGCCTGCTGACCGAGACCGCCGACGGCTACTTCGACCGGTTCGGCTTCACCCGAGTCGACCGCGGCGACCTGCCGCGGGAGCTCGGCGCGTCACCCGAGCTCACCGGCGCGTGCCCGGACTCTGCGCGCGCCTATCTGCGCCGCCCACCCGAGGCGCCGCGGTGAACAAGGAGGTGGTGGCGCGGGCAGTCGCCGAGGTCATCAACGGCGGGAACCTCGACGCGGTCGACGAGCTGTACGACCCTGGCATCGCCGAGGCGGCGAAGGCCTGGGTGTCGCCGTTCCGGGTGGCGTTCCCGGACGTGCACATGGCCACCGTCGCGCTGGTCGGCGAGGGCGACACGGTCGTCGGGCACTTCCGCTGCTCCGGGACGCACGTCGGACGGTGGCTCGGGAGGGATCCGACGGGTCGCCGGTTCACCGATGTTGACGAGGTCTACTGGTTCACCCTGGCCGACGGGCGCATCACTGCCTGGTGGGGGCTGGAGGACAACGACGCTCGGCTGCGCCAGCTCGGCCTCCGCACATCCTCCACATGAAGAGCGGGTCAGGTTGCCTTCGGCCGGCGCTGGTGCTTTGCGCGCTTGTACATGTCCACGGCGCGACGTGAGCTCCGCCAGACTCCGTCGCCGCCCTGCTCCGCGTCGAGGCGTCCCCGCTGCGCAGCTTGACGGAGCGCCGCGACGCTGAAGTTCTGGTCCGCAAGCGCGGCCAACGGCACCAGGCGCGCGGGGCCGGCGACACTCGGCACGATGAAGCGGTTGAGGTTGTCCAGCATTGCCCGTGCGAGAAGCTCGCCAAGAGGCCCGAAGTCGTCACGGTCGGCCTTCTGCATGGCCGACAGGTAGGCGTCCCGTTGCCGCTTGAAGATCACGACTGGCGGATGCCCGAGTCGAACGAGCATGAGGTTCATCGCCAGACGTCCGGCCCGTCCATTGCCATCGAGGAACGGGTGAACCTGTTCGAACCGGTTGTGGAGGCGGGCCAGCACCTCAGGGAGCGGATCCCCGAGGTCAGCCCCGGTGCGCATCCCCCCGCCGGTCGCAGCAACGTCATCGACCCAGTCCTGGGCCATTGCCGGAACGTCGGGCCACGGCGGCGGCTTCATCCCTCCGGAGAACGGGTGGATGTCGTGCCGGCGAAAGCTGCCGGGGCCCTCGTCAGGTCCTGCATCGGTATGCGGAGCCACGTCCCAAACGGGCGTCATGGCTGTGTGGTGGATGCGGCGGAGCTCGTTGAGGGTGATGAGCGCACCGTCGCTCCAGTCATCCGGCTGGAGTGCCTGCCCGTACACCCACTTGGCGGCGTCCGCATACCCCTTGACCTCGGTGTACTCGCGTAGCGGCTTCGCCCCCACGGCTCGGCCCTGGTCGAGAAGCTGCTCGACCTCCCGCAGGACCAGCGTGTTGCCCTCGAGCGCCGTCGAGTGGTGCGCCTCCTGATGCCAGATGTCGGACCAGATGGACTCAGACTCCTTGGGGGAGGGCAGTCCGCCCAGACGAGTTCGCACCTCCTCGATTGCCGCATCCAGGCGTGCATACACCGTCGCCCTACTCGGCCGCCCTCGTGCCATGCTGGCGACGGCCCCCTCGCTTCGCTGTCGATAGTTGAGCAGCCGAGTGGCCTGCCTAGATGAGCATATCAACTAGAGCGCGATTTGATTAGGCCTCCCGCTAGCCAAACGAACATATCAAATCAGCCTTCACCTGTTCGGCGGTCGCGCTCCCGGTCGGCCGCCGAACGGTGTCTGGATGCGATCGCTGGGCGTACACGCAACTGCTCTCAAGCTCACTGCGCGAGACAGCCTCGTGCAAAGGCACAACGGCTGGACGCGGGCGCCGACGTGGCCCATGATTAGCACTCGACGAGTACGAGTGCCAGTGCCAGTGATCGACCGGGAGGGCGTCCGTTGCCCACGTACCAGTACGCCTGCACCGAGTGCGGCCACCGCTTCGAGGCGGTCCAGTCCTTCACCGACGACACGCTGACCGACTGCCCGCAGTGCACCGGCCGGCTGCGCAAGGTGTTCAACTCGGTCGGGGTCGTGTTCAAGGGCTCGGGCTTCTACCGCAACGACAGCCGGGAGAGCCCGAAGGGCGACGACAAGAAGCCCGACAAGAAGTCCGAGGACAAGCCCGGCGAGAAGAAGCCTGAGAAGGACGCCAAGCCGAAGTCCGACGCCACGAAGTCGCCATCGACGCCGAGCAACTCGAAGTCCTCGCCGGCCGGTGCCGGCAGCGGCGGCGGCTCGTCCACAAGGGGCAGCGCGGCCTGATCACGGCTGTGGACGGCGCCGGGAACCGACCCCGCCGTCGATAGTCTCCTGCGCCATGACGACCAGCGCGTACGCCGGGAAGCGGGCCGACATCGGGGTCATCGGCGGCTCCGGTCTCTACTCGCTCCTCGACGGCGAGGCGGTCGAGGTC
>JBOGDX010000256.1:0-5136 GCA_050743225.1 Actinomycetes bacterium
TCCCTGCTCTTCTCGTCCTCCGACGGCAGCACCGGCAGCCGGCTGGTCCTCCTGGGCGTCTTCGCGGCCCTGGTCGTCGGGACCGGTCTGACGCTCGGACGGGTGGGGATGTCGGCCCGGCTGGGCTCGGTGCTGGTGCGGCTGCAGGACACGACGGCCGAGATCCGGGTGCGGCTGGCCGTCGTACTCCTCGTGGCCTTCACCGCCCTGGCCGAGCGCGTCGGTCTCGAGAGCATCCTCGGCGCGTTCCTGGCCGGCGTCCTGGTCAGCGTCGTGGACCGCGACTCGGCGAGCCACCCGCACTTTCGGACCAAGCTCGAGGCCGTGGGGTTCGGCTTCCTGGTGCCGGTGTTCTTCGTGAGCAGCGGTGTGCGGCTGGACCTCGACGGCCTCCTGGACAGCCCTTCCGCCCTGGCCCGGGTGCCCGTCTTCCTGCTCGCTCTGCTCGTGATGCGGGGGCTGCCGGCGCTGCTGTACGTCCGGACGATGGGCCGCCGGGCGACCCTGGCGGCCGGGCTGCTGCAGGCGACCTCGCTGCCGTTCATCGTCGCCGCGTCCCAGATCGGGGTGGAGCTGGGCCGGATCTCGCCGGTGACAGCGGCGGCGATGGTCACTGCCGGGTTGCTGTCGGTCCTGGTGTTCCCGGCGATGGCGCTCGGCCTGCTCCGCGACGGCAACCCTGGCGCCCCAGCGGTTCCGGAGCAGCCAGGGCGCCGCGACCAGCCCGCGACCGCGCGCTGATCGCGACCCCGAGCGGGTCACGGCATCACATGCCGGGGACCACTTGCGCCTCGTGCACCTCGATCTCGCAACCGCCCGGCATGTTCAGGTGCGGGTGGTTCCGCGCCAGCTCGAGGGCGCTGCTGACGTCGTCGGCCTCGATGATGGAGTAGCCCGCGACGTCGCGAGTGCTGGGCGAGGTGCCGTCAGGGGTGACGCGGGTGCCGCCCGCGAGCGGGGTGCCGAAGTCGACCATCCGGTCGCCGACCTTGCCGGCCCAGGCGTTCCACTCACCCATGACCGCCTCCATCTGCTCCGGGGTCGGGGGCGCGGCGTCGGCCGGGGTCATCGGGGCGTGGTAGATGAAGACGTACTTGGTCATCTGTGCTCCTCGGTTCGTTCGATTTGCGGCCGTCAGCGGCTGCTGGGGCCGAGAGTTCGGCTGGTCAGGCTCCGACGGGCGTGCGGCCGGCGTAGGCGGCGAGCCGGTCGAGGGCAGTGGCGTCCACGGCAGGGACGACCTCGTCGGCGAACGACCCACCAGGGCGGGCGGCCGGAACGACGACTTCTGCCAGTCCCCTGATGTAGTCGACGAGCTCGTCCGAGACCTGCATCTGTTGGCCGCTTCCCTGGGCGAGGTCCCAGCCGTGCAGCAGCAGCTCGAGCGGCAGGATGCCCGCGGCGAACGATGCCGGCAGCTCGGACCCACCGGGGCCGGGAACCGTGCCGCCCGGGTCGATCTCCCGCCAGGCGTCGATGGCCTGCGCGGCCATCACAGAGACGCGGTTCTCCAGGGAACCCTCCTGCGGATTGACGACCGCCGCCCCAGCCATCGCGCCCAGCTGGGTCAACGATCCGAACAAGTGCTCGGCGACGTCGTGGCAGGTGAACTCCGTGCACGGCGTGGGCTTCGGCTGGTCGGCGGCCGTCAGGCCACGCAGGATCGGCTGGATCGACGCGAGAGCGGCGTCGGCGGCCGTGGCCGGGGTGAGAACCTCGGGGGCCAGGGCCCACTCGTCCTGTCCGGCGTCGCCAGTGGTGGCCAGACGCTCGAGCCGCTCGAAGTAGTGGTTCCAGCCCTCGGCGTGCTTCGCGGCCTGCTGCTCGGTCAGTCCCTCGTGAACCAGGGTGACCCTCGAGCCGCCGTCGGCGGGCTCCACGGTCACGGTGACGGTGGACGCGTCCGGCTTGAGGTCGTCGTTCCCCTCCCAGCCCCAGCCGAACACGACCCGCTTGCCCGGATCGATCTCACGGTACGTCCCGGCAGCGACGTGGCCCGGCGTGATCGTCCAGCGGTACTCACCGCCCGCGCGCAGGTCGACGACGGCCGAGACGGTCTGCCATCGGCGCAGTCGCTCCGGCTGCGTGATCAGGGCGAACGCCTCGTCCGGCGTAACCGGCAGGGTGACGGTCTTGGTGAAGCTCATGTCTCACTCCTTGTTCTTGTTGCCGTCGGCTTTTGCGCGTCGGCGACGAGCAGGTCGAGCTCGGTGGTCCAGAACCGGTCGATCTCGGCCTGCAGTACCCGCAGCCCCGAGACGAGCACCCGGTACATCCGTTGCCGGCCGATCTTCTCCGCGTCCACCAGGCCGGCATCGGCCAGGACGAGCAGGTGCTGCGAGATCGCCGACCGGGTCACCGGGAACTCCGCGGCGATCTCGCTGACCGTCCGCGGTCGTGACGCCAGCAGCTGAAGGATGCGGCGCCGGTTCGGCTCCGCCGCCGCCGACAGTGCATCAGTCACTCAGAATACGTTAGTCCAGACTAACGCGTTTTCCAAGTCAGCGGTCCGTGGGCGGGTCTGCCAACGGTCCGCCTACAGCTTCCGGTACATGACGTGGAGGCCGACCAGGCCGTGTCGCCGATGGTCGAACGCCTCGGGAACCGTGGCCAGGATCTCGAACCCCAACGAGCGCCAGAGCCCGACCGCGCCGGTGTTGGTCTCCACGACCGCGTTGAACTGCATGCTGCGGTAGCCCGTGTCCCGCGCCCAGTCGACGACGTACTGGCAGAGCGCCCGTCCCACTCCCTGCCCCTGGTGTGCGGGGTCGACCATAAAGCTCGCCGTCGCGACGTGCGCACCGCGGCCCGGTCTGTTCGGCCCCATCTTGGCCGAACCGACGACGGTTTCCGACCCGTCGCGAGGCTGGACGGCCACGACGGTGAGGCCGGGCGGCACCTCCATCCACAGCGGCCGTGCCGACTCCAGGGTCAGCCCGTCGGGGTAGGCGTAGGTCTCCCCGGCCGCGACGATGGCGGAGAAGAAGGGCCAGATCGCCGCCCAGTCCGCTTCGACGCCGGGTCTGATGTGCACGGCACGGACCCTATGTCGCCCGCGCCCTGGTCGAGCCGATGCTTCCGGGGCTAACGTCGGCCGAGGAACTTCGACCACGGGAGGTGGCGACGATGAGCGGCCGGGTAGTGCACTTCGAGATCCCGTTCGACGACGGGGACCGGGCCCGCAGCTTCTACAAGGACGCCTTCGGGTGGAACCTGCAGGAGATGCCGGAGATGAGCTACACGATCGTGACCTCCGGCCCGACGTCCGACCAGGGCCTGCCCAGCGAGCCGGGATTCATCAACGGCGGCATGTTCCAGCGGGACGGCGGCTCCGCGAGCGGCCCGGTGATCGTTGTGGACGTCGAGAACATCGACAAGGCCCTGGAGACGATCGAGCGGCTCGGCGGCTCGACGGTCGTCGCCAAGGAACCAGTCGGCGACATGGGCTTCGCGGCGTACTACAAGGACCCTGAGGGAAACGTGATGGGTCTCTGGGAGAACGCGACACCTTAGGCTGCTCCGCGTGCCGCCCAACGACGCCTTCGCCGACGTGCTCGCGGCGAACGTGGGATACGCGGCAGGCTTTCGGCACGCGGCGCTCGAGGCACGGGCGGCGAAGGGTCTAGGCGTTCTCACCTGCATGGACTCGCGCATCGACCCGTTGGCGATGCTGGGGCTGGCGCCCGGCGACGCGAAGATCCTGCGCAACGCAGGGGCACGGGTCACCGACGACGTTCTGCGCACGCTGGTTCTCGCGTCCCACCTTCTCGGTGTGGAGCGGGTCATGGTGGTCGCACACACCGGCTGCCGGATGGCGAGCGGCAGCGAGGAGAGCGTCCACGCGGCGATTCGGGCCGCCGGCGGTCCGGACACCCGCAGCATCGCCTTCCTCACCACCGACGACCAGGAGGCAGCGCTGGTCTCCGACGTGCAGCGGGTGCGGTCGTGGCCCTACCTCGGGCGCGCCGTGGTCGGCGGGTTCCTCTACGACCTCGATACCGGTCGGCTCCGCGAGGTCTGCTGAGCCCGCCCCGCTGCATCCGCTGTCAGGCCGGATCCGGCCCGTCCACGTTCGTCACGGGGGCGCCCGACCCGGCGCGCACCACGATGGCCGTCCCCTGCACGGTTGTCGGGTTCCCCTCGCGATGGATCGCATGCGGCGCGATGTAGAAGAAGTCGCCGGGCTCGGCATCGAGGACCTCGCTTCCGCCCGGCCCAAACTCCATGCGCATCGCCCCCGACATGAGGTAGATGGTCGACTCGTAGTCACCGTGGTGGTGCCAGCCCGACACCATGCCCGCCTCGGTCGTCACGAAGCCGGCCCACATCCCCTCGGTTGAGATGGCCTGCTCTCGCACCATCCCCGGCGTCGGAGCACCGAGCGTCCGCTCGTCTGCCCGCACCAACCGGACCGCGTCGCTGGTCATGGCCCCTCCGATCTCGTGTGCGCCCGACCCGCTGCCATGGTCCTTCGGCGACGCGTCGAGTGGAAGTCCGAGACCGCGCGGCGCCCTTCTACGAACGTCTCGGGTGCACGGGGTGCCCTGCCCCCAGCCCGACTACGCCGAGTTCGAGATCACGTTCCAGACCGGGATGCCGTGATCGCCGAAAGCGACGAGGACGAGCGTCATAGGTGCGTTTAGTCTTCGCCATACGGTGGCGGAGCGAGGGTGGCGAGGGCGGCGAGTCCGTCTCGCCGGGTATTTCGGCGGGGGGTGCGGTCGGGGTCGACCCAGGGCGGGGGATGGTCCAGATCAGCCCGTCGCGCAGTTCGACGTGCCAGCCGTGGTGGTGCACGACGCGGTGATGGTGGTCGCAGAGCAGGCAGCAGTTGGCCAGCGAGGTCTCCCCGCCGTCTTCCCAGTGAATGATGTGATGGGCCTGGCACCATTCGGGGGGCCGGTCGCAGCCGGCGAACGCGCAGCCGCCGTCGCGGGCGACCAGGGCCCGCCAGATCGCCGTGGTGACCGGGTAGCAGGCCCGCCCGACGTCCATCGGCTCCCCGTTGGCGCCGAGCACGACCGGGATGATGCGGGCGTCGCAGGCCAGCCGGCGGGCGGTCTCGGCGCAGACCGGGCCGGACCAGTCCAGCCACGCCCCCGCGGCGCCCAGGCGCCGTTCGAGGGTGTCCAGGGC
>JBOGDX010000257.1:0-5130 GCA_050743225.1 Actinomycetes bacterium
TCCCATGACTCCACCCTTCCGTGGGTTGGGAGCCTCCACCAAAGCCGGGGCGGTTCAGCGGTGGAAGCGCTCGATCTTGCCGGTGGTGGTCGGCGAGCGCGGCAGGGTCAGCAGGTGCTCGATCCCGTTCTCCCGGCAGATCCGGTCGAAGAGCACCTCCACCGGCGGATGGAAGAACCGGCCGGTGAACACCTTCCCGTTGTCGGTCAGGATCTGCTCCGGCACCCCATGGCAGGCCAGCGCCGCGGCCAACCCGTCACAGACCGCCCGGGTCCGCTCCGCCGGCATCAGCCGCGCCGACACGCAGAACCGGGAATGGTCGTCGATCCCGGTCAACGCCTTGGCGGTCGTGCCATCCGCGATCAGGAACCCGCCGACGACGTCCATCTGCCACAGCTCCATCGGCCGGGCCCGCTCCCAGCGCTTCCACACCTGGCTGCGGCGCCGCCGCCGGGCCGGGTCGATCACCCCGGCCCGGACCAGGGCCCGATACACCGCCGACTCCGACGGCACCGGCTCGACGCCGCGACGGACCAGCTCGACCACGATCCGCCGCGGCCCCCAGTACGGGCGGGACCGGCGCAGCTCCAACACCCGCGCCGCCACCTCCGCGGGCATCTGATGCGGGCAGGACACCGGCCGATGCGACCGGTCGGACAGCCCGTCCAGACCCGACTGCTCATAGCGGGCCAGCCACCCGTGCAGGGTCTGCCGGCTCACCGCCCACTGGCCGGCCACCTCGGTGACCGTCCGTCCCTCGGCGATCACCTCCAGGACCGCCCGATACCGCTGCTCAGCCACGCTCAACTCCCTCATAGCAGGGAGTGTCAAGAATCAGCCGAAGTAGCTGTCAACCATCAGCCGAAGACGTGTAAAGCGTCAGCCGAAGCCCGAATGTCAAGCATCAGCCGACGCCTTACATGTGGGGCTGTGGGGCGGGCGGGACTCGAACCCGCGGCCGAGGGATTATGAGTCCCCTGCTCTAACCGGCTGAGCTACCGCCCCGGAGCCAGGGTCGCGGGTCGACCCGGGTGGTTGTGGGGGCCGCGAAGGCTGCTCCCGCACCTGGACTCGAACCAGGAACCTACCGGTTAACAGCCGGTTGCTCTGCCAATTGAGCTATGCGGGAACGGCCGGGTACCTGCCCCGGCCGGCGCGCGGACCAGGGTATCCCAAGGTGTCGAGGCCAGCCGCCCGGGTATGGGCCTGGCGTACGGGTCCCGGCACGAGCACGATGCAGGGCGTACGGAGCGCCAGGCCACGACCGAGACGACCACGGGAGCACGTCATGCGGACCAAGGCAACCTTCCTCGCCGGCTTCGCCACCGGCTACGTTCTCGGCGCCCGCGCCGGCCGCGCCCGGTACGAGCAGATCCGCAGCGCCGCCCGCGCCTTCGCCAGCAACCCGATGGTTCAGAGCACCGCCAGCAGCCTGCAGCACCAGGCCGGCGACGCCCTCAGCAGTGCCAAGGACAGGGCGGCGGATTCGCTGAGCTCGACACTGCAGGACAAGCGTCCCGGCTGGCTCGGCGGGCACCATGAGTCGGGGTCGCAGACCTCCATGGGCAGCAACGGGCACCGCGGCTGACTCACAGAGGCCGGGGGGAACCCATGGCACGGCTACGCCGCGTCGACTGCGCGGCACCGGGCATAACGCGCACAAAGCGAGGCCGTGGCTTCTCGTACGAATGGGCTGACGGCCGGTCGGTCGACGAGCCCGATGTGCTAGCGCGCATCGCGTCGCTGACGATCCCGCCCGCGTGGACCGAGGTCTGGATCTGCGCACTGCCGCAGGGCCACATCCAGGCGGTCGGCACCGATGCGGCCGGGCGCAGGCAGTACCGCTACCACGACGCATGGCGGGTCCAGCGCGACGCCGAGAAGCACGAGCGGGTCCTGCTTTTCGCACGACGTCTGCCGAAGGCTCGCACCGTCGTGACCGAGCACCTGCGGCAGCGCGGCCCGACCCGGGAACGGGTGCTCGCCGCCGCCTTCCGACTGCTCGACCTGGGCTTCTTCCGGGTCGGCGGTGAGACCTACGCGGAGGCCAACGGCACCTACGGGCTCGCAACGATGCGACGCCGACATGTGACGGTCACGGGTGACCTCGTGGTGTTTGACTACGCCGCCAAGAGCGGGAGGCAACGGGTCCAAGCGGTCGTCGACGAGAGCGTCCGTAAGGTGGTCGTGTCCTTGCTGAAGCGCGATGACGCCAGCAAGGAGCTGTTGGCCTACCGCGATCGCGACGGCTGGCACGACGTGACCAGCGCGGACATCAACGCCTACCTGCGCGAGGTCATGGGCGAGGAGGTCAGCGCGAAGGACTTCCGCACCTGGCATGCGACGGTCCTCACCGCAGTCGGCCTTGCGGTGTCCACCCAGGCCCCCACGTCGGCCACCGCCCGCCGACGAGCGGTCAACCGCGTCGTCACGGAAGTCTCGGAGTACCTCGGCAACACTCCCGCGGTGTGCCGGTCCTCGTACATCGACCCGCGCGTCATCGACCTCTTCGACGACGGGAGCACGATCGCCTCGTCACTGGAGCGGCTCGGCGCCGACGCCGACTTCGGCCAGCCCGCAACCCACGGCCGGATCGAGTCGGCGGTGCTTCGGCTGCTGCGTACGCCGGCCCGCGCGAGCACCCGCCGACGAAACGCACCCGCGGGTTCGCGGAGGGCCGCGTAGGCCCTCAGCGGCCGAGCTCGCCGCGCAGCGAGGCCACGGCAGCGTTCGTGGTGCGCCGCACCGTGGCGTCCGTCGGGTCGACACCCGCGCCGGGAACGACCTGCCAAACCAGCTCACCGGAGCCGTCGTCGCGGCCGACGACGCGGGCCTCGCCGCCGCCGGGCAGCGCGACGGTCCGCGACACCACGATGCTGGCCATCACTCGCTCGTGCACGACCTCGGGCAGCCGGCCCGGGTCGGCGAGGGCGAACCGGGCGGGCGCGAACGCGCCCGGCACCGGGTCGACGATCAGGAACCTGTCCTCGTCGAGCCACCGGACGTGGGCGATGTCGACCCACGCGATGCGCAGCCCGGCGCCGACCAGGGCAAACTCGGTGGCCGCGAGCCATCCCCCGCTACCGTCCCGGGCGGCCGCGAGCACCCGCTCGCGCGGACGCAGGCCGAGCGACGCGCGCGCGTGATCAGGGATGTCCTCGCGTCGCCACCGCACAGTGCGGCAGCGTACGTCGGCAAGGAGCAGCAGTGGCGTACCGGACGGGGGTGCTCAACCGCCCAGGTAGTCGCGCAGCTGTGCCGACAGGTGCGGATGGCGCAGCTTCGCCAGGCTCTTCGCCTCGATCTGGCGCACTCGCTCCCGGGTGACTCCGAAGGCCTTGCCGACCTCCTCGAGTGTGCGCGGCTCGCCGTCCATCAGCCCGTAGCGCATCCGGACGACCTCCCGCTCGCGCTCGCCGAGGTGACCCAGCACGGCTTCGACGTGGCTCTGCAGGAGACCGCCGGCCACGAGCTCCGGCGGCGGCACGGACTCACTGTCCTCGATCAGGTCCCCGAGCTCGGAGCCCTCCTCCTCGCCGACCGGCGAGTGCAGCGACACCGGCTCCATGGCAAGGCGCTTGATCTCGGCGACCCGCTCGGCCGGCAGGTCGACGCGCTCGGCGATCTCAGCGGGTGTGGGGTCGCGGCCTAACGTCTGCACCAGCATGCGCTGCGCCCGCAGGATGCGGTTCACCGTCTCGACCATGTGCACCGGGATGCGGATCGTGCGCGCCTGGTCGGCAACGGCGCGCGAGACGGCCTGACGGATCCACCAGGACGCGTACGTCGAGAACTTGAACCCGCGGGTGTAGTCGAACTTCTCGACGGCGCGGATCAGACCGAGGTTGCCCTCCTGGATCAGGTCCAGGAACGGCAGGCCGCGCCCGGCGTACCGCTTGGCTATCGACACGACGAGTCGCAGGTTGGCCTCGATCAGCCGCTGCTTGGCGCGCTGGCCGTCGCCCACGATCGCGAGCAGATCGCGCCTGAGCTCGGACGGGACGTCGGGTTCGTGGTCGAGCTTCTCGGCCGCAAACACACCCGCCTCGACGCGCTTGGCGAGGTCGACCTCGTCCGCGGCGGTCAACAGCGCGACGCGACCGATCTCGCGCAGGTACACGCGCACCAGGTCGGCGGACGCGGCAGGTCCGGCGTCGTCGAGCGACGGCGGCTCCTCCTCGGCGGCCTCCGCGGCGAGCTCCTCGGCGGTGGGCTCGTCGGCGGTGACCTCGACACCGAGCTCGGCCAGTCGCCGCACGATGTCGTCGATGCTCTCGGGGTTCAGCCCGGACGCGTTGGCCTCGGCCGCGACCGCCTGGGCAGGGACGAGCCCCACTCCGCCGTCCTGCGCACGGAGCCGGTCGATGACCTCCCCGACCGTGTCGGGGAGGACGAGTACGTCCCCCACGCCGGTCAGTCTGCTCCCCGTCCGAGAAGATCGCAGCGCTTTACGAAGTGGATCTCCACGAATTGATCGTGGCCGCGTCAGAGTGTGCCAATTGCCCGTTCTCGAAGTGCTCGACGGTGTGCTTCGAGTGCGACGAGCTCACCGAAGAGCCGGTTGTAGTCACCGACCTGCTCGACCGGGTTGAGCCGCTGCAGCCGCGATTTCAACTCGGCGATCCGGCGCGTGGCCGCGAGTTCTTCAAGCCTGGCAAGGACTTCTGTGGCATAGCGCGTCAGCGCCTGCTCGTCTGCGCGCAGCGGTTCGACCGCCAGCTCGCGGATAAGACGGCGCACGCTGTCATCGGCTGCGGCGCCGTCCACCTTCTCCACCCACGCCGGCCCGCCGTTGCCCGCGACACCAGCACCACCCGCTGTGACCACGGCATCACGCACAGCGGCGTACGCCGGTGATGTGAACACCGACGCGTCGAGGTCGTCGAACCTGTCGGCGGCGAGCGCAGGCGCCTGGAGGACGACCTTGAGGCTGTCCCGCTCGACGCGCAGCGACGGGTCGTTGGGATCGGGCGCTGCGGCGCTGGTGGACTCGTCGCTGCGCGGCACGGGTGCGGGGTCGGCGGTACGACGGGCGGAGTTGCCCGCCTGCACGACCGTCCGGACGACCGGTTCCACCTCCATGCCCAGCCAGCCGGCCAACGTGCGGGCGTACTCGGGCCGCAACGAGTG
>JBOGDX010000258.1:0-5115 GCA_050743225.1 Actinomycetes bacterium
CTGCGCGGCCGTCCGCGTGCGCGGGACCGTCGAGCAGACCGTCCGAAACGCCGCGCTTCGCCGCGACGTGCCCGGCGGGACGCAGGTCGCGCAGCGGGTGCCCCTCTCGCCGGCGGATGCCGAGCAGCACCCGTTCGACCCGCTGCTGCTCCAGGGTGAGCACCTCCCTTGCCTGTGCCGGGCTGTCCCCGCCGGCCAGCCGCGCGGCGTAGGCCGCCGGGTGCTTGACGTTCCACCACCGCGTGCCGCCGACGTGGCTGTGCGCGCCGGGCCCCACACCCCACCAGTCGTGCCCGAGCCAGTAGCCCTCGTTGTGCCGGGCGCGCTGCGTGTCGTCGACGGCCCAGTTGCTGACCTCGTACCACCGGAGACCGGGCTCGGCGAGCACCTCGTCGGCGAGCAGGTACTTGTCCGCGAGGTCGTCGTCGTCGGGCGGCGGCAGCTCGCCACGGCGGACCCGCGCGGCGAGGCGGGTGCCTTCCTCGACGATCAGGGCGTACGCACTCAGGTGGTCCGGTCGACAGGCCAGGGCACTCTCGAGGCTGGTGCGCCAGTCGTCGAGCGACTCGCCGGGGGTGCCGTAGATGAGGTCCAGGCTGATGCCGTCAAAGCCGGCGGCCCGCGCCCACTCGACGGCGAGCGGCACGCGCTCGGGGTCGTGGGTCCGGTCGAGCGTTGCGAGGACGTGCGGCACCGCCGACTGCATGCCGAACGACACCCGCGTGAACCCGGCCTCGCGAAACCGCGCCAGCGACGCCGGGTCCACGCTGTCGGGGTTGGCCTCGGTGGTGACCTCGGCGCCGGGGACGAGACCGAACGTCTCGCGGACCTCCGTCAGCACGCGGCCGAGGTCGCGAGCCGGCAGCACCGTGGGTGTGCCGCCACCGAAAAAGACGGTGGCGGCCGGGACGTCCGCCTGTCCCAGAACCCGCCGGGCGAGCCGCACCTCGGCGACGGCGGTGGCTGCGTAGGTCGCCTGGGAGGCTCCGCCGCCCAGCTCGGTGGCCGTGTAGGTGTTGAAGTCGCAGTAGCCGCATCGGGTGACGCAGAACGGAACATGCACGTAGATGCCGAACGGGCGCTGCCCGAGGGTGGCGACGGACGCGTCGGGGAGCGCCCCGTCGCGCGGGACGCCTTCACCCTCCGGGAGCGCTGACGGCACAGTCCATTGTCCCTCGGGCCATTGTCCCTCGGGCCCGCCGAGCGCAGATCCGTCAGGCGGACGGGTACATCTCGTTCAGCAGCGCCCGGTGCCCGTCCTCGACGACCCGACGCCTGACCTTCAGGCTCGGCGTGAGCTCGCCCCGCTCGATGGTGAGGTCGTGGTCGAGGATGCGGAAGTCCTTCACCGTCTCCCAGCGGTTGACCTTCGCGTTGACCTGGTCGATGGCCGCAGCGACCTCGGCCCCCACGTCGGCGTGCTGCGAGAGCGCGGCGTAGTCGCCCGAGATACCGCGGTGCGCCGCCCACTGCGTCAGTGCGTCCGGGTCGAGGGTGACGAGCGCGGTGCAGTAGTTGCGCCCGTCGCCATGGACGACGATCTGGCTCGCCAACGCGCAGGCGCCCTTGAACACGACCTCGATCGCCTGCGGTGCCACGTACTTGCCGCCCGATGTCTTGATCAGGTCCTTCTTCCGGTCGGTGATCCGGAGGAAGCCGTCAGTGTCGACCTCGCCGACGTCTCCGGTGTGCAGCCACCCTTCTGAGTCGAGCGCCTCGGCTGTCTGCTCCGGCAGCCCGTGGTAGCCCTGCATCACACCAGGCCCCTGGATCAGCACCTCGCCGTCGTCGGCGATGCGGACCTGCGTGCCCGGGAACGGGACACCGACGGTGCCGAGCCGGTAGCCCTCGGGCCGGTTGACGAACGTCCCGGCGCTGGTCTCGGTCAGCCCGTAGCCCTCGAGGATGAGGATCCCGGCCGAGTGGAAGAACTCCGCGACCTCCTGGGACAGCGCGGCGCTGCCCGAGACGAGGAAGCGCAGCCGGCCGCCGAAGCGCGCGCGCAGCTTGGCGAAGACGAGCCTGTCCGCCACGGCGTGCTTGGCCTTGAGCAGCGCCCCGGGCTCCTTGCCGGCCAGCTTCAGCCGCGACACGTCGCTCCCCACGCCCATCGCCCAATTGAAGATCTTCAGCCGCGGTCCGCCCTCTTCCTCGGCCATCGTCACGACCCGACCACGCACCTTCTCGAAGATGCGCGGGGCCGCGGCCATGAAGGTCGGCGCCACCGTCGAGAGGTTGTCGATGATCCTGTCGACGCGCCCGTCTACAGCGGCCGAGGATCCGGTCGCCACTTGCGCTGCGAGCAGCACCTTCCCGAAGGAGTGCGCGAGCGGGAGCCAGAGGTACTGCACGTCGTCCGGGGTGAGCAGGCCGGCGGAGTCGACGGAGACGCCCTCGTAGACCCAGCAGCCGTGCGAGAGCCGGACTCCCTTCGGCCTTCCGGTGGTGCCGGAGGTGTAGATCAGAGTGGCCAGGTGGTCGGGCCGGGTCGCGTCGACGCGGGCGGTGACCGTGGCCGGGTCTCGCGCGAGCTGCTCGGCCCCGAGGGACTCCAGGTCGGCCAGGCCGATAACCCAGTCGCCGTCTGCCGCGCCGTCGAAGGTGACCACCTTGGCCAGCTCAGGGAGCTGCTCCCGGTGGGACCGCAGCTTCTCGATCTGGGCATCGTCTTCCGCGAACGCCAGGCGCGTTCCGGAGTCGGCAAGGATGAAGGCGACGTCGTCGGGGTTGGTCGTCGGGTAGACGGTCGTCGTCGCTGCGCCCGCACACATGATGCCGAAGTCGGCCAGCACCCACTCGACGCGCGTGGACGAGATGATCGCCACCCGTTCCTCGGGCTGGATGCCGAGCGCCACCAGGCCGGCGGCGATGCCTGCGACCCGCTCCCCGGCCTCGCCCCAGGTCATCGACTGCCACGAGTCGCCGGCCGGGCGGCGATAGGCCTCCCGTCCGGGGGTGGCGGTGACCCGGTCGAGGAACATCCGGCCGACCGACGTCGGCAGCGGGCCGGGCGAGCCCCGCCGCTCCGTCTCGTCCGGACCCGTCACGTCCGATCTCGTCGCCTCTGCCACCGTGCCGCCTCTCTCGTGCCGCCGCCCCACTACGGACGCTAGCGCTTTGCGGAGACCCGGGCCGCGAGGTCGCGCCGCGCGACCTCGGCCAGCTCCTCGTTGAGCCCAGCCATCTCGAGCATGCGCTGCAGGCCGTCGGCCGGTGCCCGCCGGACCACGAGCACGTCACCGATGGTGACCCCGTGTCCCGGCCGGCCGAGCACCTCGACCTCGTCGCCCGCGCCGACGCTGCCGGCCGCGACCACGCGAAGGTACGCGCCCGGGGCCCCGCGCTCGGTGAACCGTCGCACCCAGTGGGGCTCGTCCAGCCAGCCCTGGAAGGTCCGGCACGGGATCCGCGGCGCCGTGACCTCCAGCACCAGCCCGTCCGTGCCGACCCGCCACCGCTCGCCGATGACCGCCCCGGTGACGTCCAGGCCCTCGGTGCTCAGGTTCTCGCCGAACACCCCAGGGTCGAGCGCTCGCCCCAGCTCCCTGGCCCACCAGGCCCGGTCCTCGACGGCGTAGGCGTACACCGCTTGGTCCGGCCCGCCGTGGTGGCGGCGGTCGCAGATCTGGTCGCCGTCCAGGCCCACCTGCGCGGGGCCAGCCGGCCGGACCGCCACCCGGCCGGCGACCGGCCGTTTGTCGATCGCGGTGCGGTCGAGCTCACCCCTGGTGTCCGGGATCAGGGCATGGACAACGTTGACGGACCGGATCCGGGCGGGCACGCGTCCGACGCTACCTGTCAGCGCAGCCGGATCGTCAGCGGAAACGGCCGCTCGAGCCGCAGCTGGCGGCTCCTCGCAATCTCGCGGCACGCAACGAGCCTCGCACCACGTTGCGTGAAAACGGCTCTGTTGTCCACAGCGCCGTCAGCGCTTGGCCTTCTCACCGGACGAGTCGGTCGACAGGGCGGCGATGAACGCCTCCTGCGGGACCTCGACCCGGCCGACCATCTTCATCCGCTTCTTGCCTTCCTTCTGCTTCTCCAGCAGCTTGCGCTTACGGGTGATGTCACCGCCGTAGCACTTGGCGAGCACGTCCTTGCGGATGGCGCGGATGTTCTCCCGGGCGATCACCCGGGTGCCGATGGCCGCCTGGATCGGCACCTCGAACTGTTGCCGGGGAATGAGCTCGCGCAGCCGCTGGGTCATCTGCACGCCGTAGCCGTAGGCCTTGTCCTTGTGCACGATCGAGGAGAACGCGTCGACGGTCTCGCCCTGCAGCAGGATGTCGACCTTCACCAGCTCGGCCTCCTCCTCGCCTTCCACCTCGTAGTCGAGCGAGGCGTAACCCCGGGTCCTGGACTTCAGGTTGTCGAAGAAGTCGAACACGATCTCGGCGAGCGGCAGGGTGTAGCGCAGCTCCACCCGTTCCTCGGACAGGTAGTCCATGCCGAGCAGGGTGCCGCGCCGGGTCTGGCAGAGATCCATGATCGCGCCGATGTAGTCGCTGGGCGCCAGGATGGAAGCGCGGACGACGGGCTCGTGCACCTCGGCGACCTTGCCGGTGGGGAACTCGCTCGGGTTCGTCACCGTGTGCTCCGCGCCGTCCTCCATCACCACCCGGTACACCACGTTCGGCGCGGTGGAGATCAGGTCGAGGTCGAACTCCCGCTCCAGCCGCTCGCGCACGATCTCCAGGTGCAGCAGCCCGAGGAAGCCGCATCGGAACCCGAAGCCGAGAGCGGCCGAGGTCTCTGGCTCCCAGACCAGGGCGGCGTCGTTGAGCTGCAGCCGGTCCAGGGCGTCGCGCAGGTCCGGGTAGTCGTCGCCGTCGACGGGGTAGAGCCCGGAGAACACCATCGGCCTGGGGTCCTTGTAGCCGCCCAGCGCCTGGCCGGCGGGCTTGGTCGCGTTGGTGACGGTGTCACCGACCTTCGACTGGCGTACGTCCTTCACCCCCGTGATGAGGTAGCCGACCTCGCCCACGCCGAGGCCGGCCGACGGGTTGGGCTCGGGCGAGATGACACCGATCTCGAGGAGGTCGTGCTGGGCCTTGGTGGAGAGCATCAGGATGCGCTCGCGGGCACTCAGGTGACCGTCAATCACCCGAACGTAGG
>JBOGDX010000259.1:0-5114 GCA_050743225.1 Actinomycetes bacterium
TCGCTACCCCCACAGCGGCGACGGGCTCGGCCCCGGCGGCCTCCGGAGCAGCCCAGAGCCCCAAGCTCAACCCCCCGCCCGCCCCGTCGCTGCCCGCGCTTCCCGCGCTGCCCGGCTCGGGCGGGAGCAAGCCGGCGCCGCCGTCGCGCGGCGGGGGTGGCTCACAGCCAGGAGGTACGCCGGGCGGCAGCCCGGTCGGCGACGACGTCCTGCCCGCCGCGCTGGAGAAAGAGCTGTGCACCGTGCTCACGACGCTGCTCGGCCCGCTGCCGGCGCAGGTGAAGGGGCTGCCGGCCGGGGTCGTGGCGCAGCTGCCCGCCCAGATCACCGACCTCGTCCCGGCCGACGTGCTGGCCACGGTCACGCTGCAATGCCCATCTCCCGCGACGCCAACGGCGGCGGCCGCCACCGAGGTGCGAGGGGTACAGGCCGGGCCCGCGAACAAGGCCGCGTCCGCGACCCGAAGCCCGCAGCGCGCGACCCCTGCCGGGCTGTCGGCGCTGCCGCACACCGGCATGGTGGCAGCACTGCCGGTGCTCGGCGGAGGGATGCTGCTGCTCGGCCTAGCCATCCGCCGGCGGGCCGGTGGCGGGTCCAGCTAGGCGGTTCGGACCGCCCGGATCACCCGGCGGCGCAGCACGACCCGGCGACTCCCGTCGGCGAGGAGCCGGAGCCGCGCCAGCTCCCAGTGGCCGTACTCCGCGTGGTCGGTGAGAAGTCGCCTCGCGGCACCCCGGCTCGTGCCGCGAGGCAGGAAGAGGTGCTGGTACTCCCACTCCGCCATCGGTCACAGTGTGGCGCAGCCGGCCGCGCACCCGCGGCAGGACCGGGCAACTCTCAGCGTTCGGGGTAACCGACCGGCGGGGCGGACACCTCGTCCAGCGCGGCGCGGATCTCGTCCGGCAGCACCAGCCGCTCGGCCTGCAGCGACACCCGCAGCTGCGCCGCCGTACGTGCCCCGACGATGGGCGCGGTCACGCCCTCGGCGTCGCGCACCCACGCCAGCGCGACCTCGAGCGGGGCCACCTCCAGACCATCGGCCGCCGTCGCGACCGCGTCGACGATCCGCCGGCACCTGTCATCGAGGAACCGCTCGATGAACCGGGCGAAGTGCGGCGACGCGGCACGGGAGTCCGCCGGGGTGCCCGACCGGTACTTGCCGGTGAGCACGCCACGGCCCAGGGGCGACCACGGCAGGACGCCGAGGCCGAGAGCGACGGCCGCCGGGAGCACCTCGCGCTCGATGCCGCGCTGCAGCAGCGAGTACTCCATCTGGGTCGAGACCAGCGGGGCCCGGCCCGGCCAGGCCTGCTGCCAGGTCACCGCGCGTCCGGTCTGCCAGCCGGAGTAGTTGGAGACGCCCGCGTAGCGCGTCCGCCCGGACGACACCGCGTCGTCCACCGCCGACAGCGTCTCCTCCAGCGGACAGCCGTCGCTCCACGAGTGCACCTGCCACAGGTCGACGTGGTCGGTGCCCAGCCGTCGCAACGACCCGTCGAGCGCGTCGAGCAGCGCCTTGCGCGAGGTGTCCACCACGCGTTTGCCGGTACGTCGGGAGAGCCCGCCCTTCGTGGCGAGCACGACCTCCTCGCGGTCGACCTTCGAGGCGAGCAGCCCGCCGATGACCCGCTCGGACTCACCGTCGCCGTACCCCGCCGCGGTGTCCAGCAACGTCCCACCGGCCTCGAGGAACATGGCCAGCTGGTCCGCCGCCTCGTGCTCGTCGGTGTCCCGGCCCCACGTCATGGTCCCGAGCCCGAGCCGGCTGACCACCAGTCCCGAGCGGCCGAGGCTGCGCTGCTCCATGGAGCGCGAATCTATAGGGTCGGCGTCCATGCGACTGGCGGTGAACCTCGGCTACTGGGGTGCGGGCAACGACCGCGACAACCTTGCCCTCGCCCAGGAGGCCGACCGGCTCGGGTACGACTCGGCCTGGGCGGCCGAGGCCTACGGCTCCGACGCGGCCACGGTCCTCGCCTGGGTGGCCGCGCAGACCGAGCGGATCGGCGTGGGCTCGGCCGTCTTCCAGATCCCGGCTCGCTCGCCGGCGATGACGGCGATGACCGCGGCGACGCTGGACTCGCTGTCCGGTGGCCGCTTCCGCCTCGGTCTCGGCGTGTCCGGGCCGCAGGTGTCCGAGGGCTGGCACGGCGTGCGCTTCGACAAGCCGCTGGGTCGCACCCGCGAGTACGTCGAGATCGTGCGGAAGGCGTTGGCCCGCGAGACGGTCCGCCACGAGGGAACGCACTGGACCCTGCCGCTGCCGGACGGCCCCGGGAAGGCGCTCAGGCTGACGGTGCACCCGGCCCGCGACACCATCCCCGTCTACCTCGCGGCGGTCGGCCCGAAGAACCTCGAACTGGCCGGCGAGATCGCCGACGGCTGGCTTGCCATCTTCTTCGCGCCGGAGCACGCAGCGGAGTCGACGGACCACATCCGGGCCGGACGAGCAAAGGCCGGCCGGGACATGTCCGGGTTCGACATCGTGCCGACGGTGCCGGTCGTCGTCGGCGACGACGTCGACGCCTGTGCCGCCCCGCTGCGGCACTACGCCGCGCTCTACGTCGGTGGCATGGGCAGCCGTGAGCAGAACTTCTATAACCGGCTCGCCGTCCGGATGGGCTACGAGGAGGCGGCTGCCACCGTCCAGGACCTCTACCTTGCCCGCCAACATCGCGACGCCGCCGAGGCCGTGCCGTTCGACTTCATCGACCGCACGTCGCTGATCGGCCCCAAGGAGCGCATCCGCGACCGGCTCGCCGCGTTGGCGGAGGCGGGCGTCACGACCCTGGCCGTCGCGTCGTACGCCGGTGCCCTGGACGAGCGGGTCGCCGCTCTGCGCACCCTGTCCGAGGCGCTCGACGAGTCCGGGCTCGGGGACTGACACCGGTGATCTCGTGGCTGGAGGCCGCCGTGCTGGGCCTGGTCCAGGGGCTGACCGAGTTTCTGCCGATCAGCAGCACGGCGCACATCCGGGTGGTGTCCGAGCTGGCGGGGTGGGAGGACCCGGGGGCGGCGTTCACCGCGGTGACCCAGCTCGGCACGGAGACGGCAGTCCTGCTCTACTTCCGCCGCGACATCGCGAACATCGTGCGCACCTGGACCATGTCGCTGTTCCGGCCGGAGCTCCGCGGCGAGTTCGACGCCCGCATGGGCTGGTACGTCATCGTCGGCACTCTCCCGATCGGCATCCTCGGCTTCCTGTTCCGCGACACGATCGAGGGCCCCGCCCGCAACCTGTGGCTGATCGCCTCCATGCTCGTCGTCTTCGGTCTCGCCCTGGGAGTGGTGGATGCGCGGGCTCGCAACTCGATCTCGCTGGACCGGCTGACCATGCGGGACGCCCTGATCTATGGCGGCGCGCAGGCCCTCGCCCTGATCCCCGGCGTCTCGCGGTCAGGCGGTACGACGGGTGCCGGGCTGTTGCTCGGATACCGCCGCGAGGCAGCCGCCCGGTACTCGTTCCTGCTCGCGATCCCCGCCGTGCTCGCGTCCGGGGTGTTCGAGCTGCGCAAGATCGGGGCGGACGAGCCGGTCGACTGGGGACCGACGATCCTGGCGACCGTCATCGCCTTCGGCGTCGGACTCACGGTCATCGTCTACTTCCTGCGCTACATCTCGACGCACAGCTTCCGGCCGTTCGTCGTCTACCGGGTCGCTCTCGGCCTCGTCGTCCTGGCACTGTTGGCGACTGGCGTCATCGACGGGTGACGCGCCGGTCGGAGGGGGAGGTCACGCATGACCGCTGACGCATCGGACGCCCGGGAGTTCGCCCGTGCCTTCCGCAGCTTCCTCACCTGGGTGCACGACGAGGAGCACGAGCAGCGCCGGCACGAGGTGGTCCGCCTGCTCCGCGACCACCTCCGCGAGGACGTCGACCAGGTCTCCGTGGTGGCCCGCGACCTCCCGCCGTTCGAGCAGGTCAACCTGCAGGTCGCGCTGGACGCGTGGTCGGCCGAGGCCGGTCGCACGGTCGACGTGCGCGGGCTCGCGATGCCGCCGCACTACGGCGGGGTCTCCCTGCACCAGATGCTGCACGGCGACGCGCTGCCTCCGCTGCGGCTGGCCGCGCCGGACCTGGTCGACCTGCCGTCCGGCCCGGACCGGACCACCGCCTGTCTCAAGAACGCGCTGCTGCTCGTCGAGGACCCGCGCGGCCGCTACGTGCTCCACGTACGCAGCGCCGAGCCGCACTCCGACCAGGCGTTCGGCGTGGACGTGGCCGGGCTGCCGACCGACTCCGCCCAGGCCGTGCACCGCGAGCTCGCCGAGCTGCGGTCCCGGCTGAACGTCTACCGCGGCCAGGTCCTCGAGCTGGTCCAGCAGGAGATGGGCTACGGGGTGAGCTTCCCGGTGCTGCCGCGCACGGCGCGCGACGACGTGGTCCTGCCCGAGCCGGTTCTGCACCGGGTCGAGCGGCACACCGTCGACGTCCGGACGCACCGCGACGCGTTGCGCGCCGCCGGGCAGCACCTCAAGCGCGGCCTGCTGCTGTTCGGCCCGCCGGGGACCGGCAAGACGCACACCATGCGGTACGTCGTGCAGCGGCTCGACGGGTCCACCGTCCTCATGCTCTCCGGCCAGTCGATGCACCTCGTCGGTGCCGTCACCCAGCTCGCCCGCGACCTCCAGCCGGCCGTCGTGGTCCTCGAGGACGTGGACCTGGTCGCCGAGGAACGCGGCTACGGCCCGGGACCCAACCCCGTGCTGTTCACCATGCTGGACGCGATGGACGGCGCAGCGGCCGACGCCGACCTCCTGTTCCTGCTGACCACGAACCGTCCCGACCTGCTGGAGCCCGCCCTGGCGGCCCGCCCGGGCCGGGTCGACGTTGCCGTCGAGATCCAGCTGCCCGACGAGGCCGCACGGCGTCGGCTCCTCGACCTGTACGGCCGGGGCGCCCGGCTGACCTTGACCGACGCCGAGCGCGACGAGGTCGTCTCGCGGACCAGCGGTGTCACCGCGTCCTTCGTGAAGGAGCTCGTGCGCCGCGCGGTCCTGGAGGCGATCGAGGACACCGGGCATGCCGACGATGTGACCGGCCGGCACGTCCTGCTGGCACTCGACGACCTGCTCGACAGCTCCCAGGCGGTCACCCGCGCGATGCTGGGAGT
>JBOGDX010000260.1:0-5102 GCA_050743225.1 Actinomycetes bacterium
AGCACGTGGTGGGCCGGATGGAGTCGGCGTGGCGGGCCGCGTCGCCGGAGGAGTCGTTCGAGATCGTGCGGCGCCGGCTGTTCGAGCCGCTGCTGCCCGAGGGCGAGAAGCGCCGCGACGAGGTCGTGCGGGCGTTCCGAGAGTTGTACAGAGCCAACGCCGCGGACTTCCCGAGCGAGTGCCGCGACGCGGCGTACGTCAAGAGGTTTGAGGCGGCCTACCCGATCCACCCCGAGCTCTTCGACCGGCTGTACAACGACTGGTCGACCCTCGACCGGTTCCAGCGGACCCGGGGAGTGCTGCGCCTCATGGCGGCGGTCATCCACGCGTTGTGGGCGCGCAACGACCAAGCGCCGCTGATCCTGCCGGCCAGCATCCCGCTCGACGACACGGTGGTGCGCACAGAGCTGATCCGCCACCTCGACGAGAACTGGGCGCCGATCCTCGACTCCGACATCGACGGGGCCGCCTCGCTGTCGGTGCGGCTTGACAGCGAGGTCACCACCCTGGGCCGTTATGCCGCCGCACGTCGTGTCGCGCGGACCGTTTTCCTCGGCTCGGCGCCGACGCTGCGCTCGGCCAACCAGGGCCTCGAGGTCAGCCGGGTCCGGCTCGGCTGCGCCATGCCCGGGGAGACGGTCGCGACCTTCGGGGACGCCCTGAACCGGCTGTCCGGGCGAGCGACCTACCTCTACGCCTCCGGTGGCCGGTACTGGTACGGCACGCAGCCCGGCGTCACGCGCCTCGCCGCCGAGCTCGCAGAGCGACTACTCACTCATGACCGCGACGCGGTGCACCACGAGATCGAACGACGGCTGCACGAGACCGACCGGGGGGCCTTCGCCGCAGTTCACGTCGCGCCCCGGTCAGCGGCCGACGTGCCGGACGATGCCGAGGTGCGCTTGGTGGTGCTCGCGCCGACCGACCCGCACATCGCCCGCTCGGAAGAGTCGGCCGCGCTCGACGCGGCTCGCAAGCTGTTGGATCAGCGCGGCAACGCTGCCCGCGAACGGCGCAACATGTTGATCTTCCTGGCGGCCGACCACCGCCGGGCGGAGGACCTGGAGTCGGCAGCCGCCGATTTTCTGGCCTGGCAGCGCATCGAGGACGACGCCCGCGCGGAGCGGATCAACCTCGACGCGGCTCAGGCAAGGCAGGCCAAACAGCAACGGGACGATGCCGACCGCAACCTCGTCCTGCGGCTGGCCGAGACCTACCACTGGGCGCTCGCCCCGACCCAACCCGACCCGACCGGCCCGGTGACGTGGGAGGCGACCAAGATCGAAGGCCAGGGCGGGCTCGCGGCGCGTACGTCGCGCAAGCTGGTCGCCGAGGGTGCGCTCTACGAGCAGTTCGCACCCGCGCTGCTGCGGATGCAGCTGTCCGGTCCGCTGGCGCGGTTGTGGGAGCCGGGGCACGTCAGTGCGACTGCCCTCTGGGACGCGTTCAGCCGCTACTGCTACCTGCCGCGGATCGCCTCGGCCCGAGTGCTCTACGACGCCGTCGCCGCCGGCCCGGCGAGCACGGACTGGGCGCGGGACGCGTTTGCGACGGCCGACGCCTACGACGAGTCGACCGGCCGCTACGCCGGGCTGGTGACCGGCGGGTTCGGCTCGACAGCCCCGACAACGCTCGTCGTACGGCCCGACGTCGCGACCCGCCAGGTCGAAGCCGACCGGGCCGCGGACGACGCACGTGCCGACGATGCGGCACAGGACGGAAGTTCCGGAGCAGCCACAGACGAAGGTGACGGGGCGACAAGCACAAAGCAGGATGGCCCGAGTGCTGGGCCGGCGACCCCGGCGCCGGTCAGCTTCTACGGGGTGGCGATCCTCGATTCGGAGCGACCCACTAAGAGCTTCGGAAAGATCCACGAAGAGGTGGTCCAGCCGCTCGTGGCGCTGCTGGGCACCGAAGTGGAGGTGACCGTCGAAGTGCGCGCGAAGAACCCGTCCGGCTTTCCGCCAACGGTCGTGCGGACCGTGACGGAAAACGCCCGCGCGTTGCGTCTCGAGCCCTACGAGTTCGGGGAGTCCTGACCATGGCCAAGACCACGGCGACGAGCGATATCCGTTCGCTGCTCACGCGGATCGGAAGTGGTGAACTTCGGCTGCCCGAGATTCAGCGCGGATACGTGTGGAAACCGACACAGGTTGCGACCTTACTGGACTCCCTGTATCGGCTCTATCCATCGGGAGCGTTGCTGCTGTGGCAAACAGCCGAAGCGCCAGAGCTGCGGGCGATGGGAGCCAACGCCCCAGTAACGCTGCCCATGGCACAACCTCTCTACCTGCTCGACGGGCAGCAGCGCTTGACCTCTCTCTTTCGCGTCTTCACTGACGACCCGAGGGCGCAGATCGTCTTCAACGTCGAGAAGGAGACATTTCAAAACCAGAGTGCCGCGACCGCGAAAGACCCTCGATGGATCAAGGTCCACGACGTCCTCACCGGCAAGGGAAAGTTCGCATTGCTCAAGCGGCTCACTGAATCCCTACCGGAGCTATCCGAGGAGGTGATTGACGAGCGAATTACGCGGGTCGCAAAGATCGGCGATTACCCCTACCACCTCGAGATCCTCAGTGACCTGACCTATGGGCAGGTCACCGAGATCTTCGTGCGGGTCAACAGCCGGGGTCGAGCTCTCAAGGCAACGGACCTTGCGCTCGCGACCCTGTCGGCCCGGTGGCCCGGTGTGCTCGGCAAGTTGGAGGACGAGGCTGAGAAGTGGGCCAAGAAGGGTTACGACGACCTCGATGTCGGGTTCCTGACCCGTGCCCTCACCGCGGCGGTGCTGCAGCGAGGACTCTCCCAGTGGTCGCTGAGCCGCCTGACATTGGCCAGTGACCAGGATCTTGAGAGCGCCTGGTTCGTCGTGCAACGCGGACTCGACCACCTCGTTCCCCTCCTGCAGAACAACCTCAAGGTGACTCACTCGAGTCTGCTGCCTTCGGTGCTGGCCCTCGTCCCATTGGTGATCTACCTGGGTTCGCGGCCCAACGAGCAGCTGTCACCCGAGACGGCCAACGGCCTTCTCTACTGGCTCCTGGTCGCGACGATCCGTAACCGCTACAGCGGCTCGACAGACACGATTCTCAGCCAGGACGTCCCGGCCGCCCGCAAGGACGACCCGGTCCGGGCGCTGATGGACAACCTCGGCCTGCTCGGTGCCCGACCCACGGTCACGGAGCAGGCCCTCGCCGGCAGGGGCGCCGGCTCGCCGTACTTCTTCCTCAGCTTCCTCGTGAGTCGGAAGAACGGCGCGAAAGACTGGTGGTACGGCGCCGAGATCTCCGCTGGCGCCGAGGGAGGGCAGAAGCTGCAGTACCACCACATCCACCCTCGGGCGACCCTGCGCACGTCGTACACGAAGCAAGAGATCAACGACCTGGCCAACCTGGCGTTCATTTCCGGCAAGGCCAATCTCAAGATCAGCGCCCGGTCGCCGAAGGACTACTTCCCGGAGGTCGGCGACGCGGGGCTGGCGGCGCACTACGTCCCGCTGAGCGAAGACCTGCGCACCGCCAACGCGTACCCGGACTTCATCCACGAACGGCGACGGTCGCTTGCCGAAGCGATGACCGAACTAGTCGATTCTTATAGACCCCCATGGCTCGACGAAGCCGCGCCGCAGCAGGACGACCCGATCTCCGGCGAAACGCTCGACCTCGAGCTCTACTCGAGCGAGTGGGACGAGAGCCAGCTGGTGATCAGTGCGATCGTCGGTGAGACCGTCTGGCGCGGAACCATCGCCCTGTCCGAGTTGGAACGAGCCCTCGCGGATGCGGCCGATGGCATCGCCGGAGATCTGGCCTTCGGGGACCAACAAGGGGCGGTCCGTCCGGTCGAGGATCGCACCGAGATCGAGCTGGGACCCTTCGTCGTCAGCGGGACGGCGGAGGAGTGGCATGCCGCGCTGGACCGGGAGCGAGACGACGTCAAGCCCCTATCGGAGTTGGGCGGGGCGGTCAATGACACGTGGGACGGCGAGAGGCGACCGTTCCCGATCACCAGCAGCGAATGAGAGCTCTTCGCCGGTCATGCAGGGAGTCGACGGCTTCCGAACGGACATTCGAACGCCCCAGGCTGAGCAAAGTCCGGATTTCTGTCCGGGGAACCTCGTAGCCTTCCGGCAAGCCATCAGATTCGGTCGAATTGGGAGAAACCGTGGCGATGTCGGCTGGAACTCGCGTGCGGCGCCGCGCGACCGGCGAGGAGGGCGTCATCCTCGCCGCTGGTCCGGGAAGTTTCGTCCAGGTCGCCTTCACGAGCGGCACATCGCGTGTCCACATCAACGACGTCGATCTCGCGGCCGCTGACCCGCTGACGATGCTGGGGGACGGGCTGCTCGGCGACTCGACCGCGCACGTCCTGGGCATGAAGGCGGCCTACCTGCGGCACGCCTACCGCTACGACCTCGCCTCCGGCCTGTCGAACGCCCGTATCGAGCCCGAGGCACACCAGGTCTTCGCCGCCCACCGCGTGACGTCGAAGCTGGCCCCGCGGATGATCTTGGCCGATGAGGTCGGTCTCGGCAAGACGATCGAGGCAGGCCTGGTCCTGAAGGAGCTCCGCGCGAGGGGCCTTGCCGACCGCGTGCTCATCGTGACCCCCGCCAGCTTGACGCGGCAGTGGCAGCAGGAGCTTCACGGCAAGTTCAACGAGGAGTTTCAGATCTTCGACGGCGCCGCCCTGAAGTACCTCGGAAAGGACGGGAGAAACCCGTGGGGCAAGTCCGACAGCGTCATCTGCTCACTGCCCTTCGTCGCTAACCCCAAGCGAGCTGAGCAAGTCGTCGAGGTCGACTGGGATATCGTGATCTTCGACGAGGCGCACCGGGTTCGTCGCTCGTTCAAGTCCGCTGGTGAGGCGAACGTCACCCAGGCCTACCGGCTCGCCGATGACCTGAAGGAGTCGGTGACTGGGCTCCTTCTGCTGACTGCCACACCAATGCAGCTGCACCCCTTCGAGCTCTATTCGCTGATCGAGCTGGTGGAACCCGGGCTGTACAAGTCGTTCGAGCACTACCAGCGCGAAAGCGCGGAGCTCCCTCGGCTCAATGACCTGATGCGTGGCCTACTCGGTTGGGAGACCCTCACCGTCAG
>JBOGDX010000261.1:0-5101 GCA_050743225.1 Actinomycetes bacterium
CCTCGGGCCGGTCGAAGAACCGCTCGCCGCCCCGCAGGACGTAGGGCACTCCGGCGTCGGACAGGGCCTGCTCGTAGGTCTCGCTCTGCCCGTTCGTGCGGAACAGGACCGCGACCTCGCTCGCCGGCGTCCCGGCCGCCAGCAACGCGCGGATGCGCGACGCCACCCACCGCGCCTCCGCCGGCTCGTCGGGATGCTCGCGCAGGTCCGGTGCCGGGCCCGCAGGCCGCTGCGCCACGAGCTCCAATCGGGCGTGCCGGCCGGTGGGCGCGCGGGCGACCAGCTTGTTCGCCAGGTCGACAACCTGCGGCGTGGAGCGGTAGTCGCGGACCAGGGCCACTTGGGTGGCGCCCGGGTATCGCTCGCGGAACCCGAGCAGGAAGTCCGGCGACGCACCGGCGAAGGTGTAGATCGTCTGGTGCGGGTCCCCGACGACGCAGACGTCGTTGCGGCCGCCGAGCCACTGGTCGAGCAGCGCCTGCTGCAGGGGGCTGACGTCCTGGTACTCGTCGACGACCACGTGCTGGTACTGCCCGCGCACCGCGTCGGCCACCTGACGGTGCTCGGCGATGAGGCCGACCGTGTAGAGCAGCACGTCCTCGAAGTCGATGACGTGCCGGTCGCGCTTGACCTGGTCGTAGGCCGCCAGCAGGCGCACTACCATCGCCGGGTCGAGGCCGGCCGGAGCCGCGCGGCCGACCTTCGCCGCCGCGGCCGGGTAGTCGTCGCGGTCGGTCATGGTGACCTTGACCCACTCCACCTCGGCCGCGAGGTCGCGCACCGTCGCCCGGTCTGTGGGCAGCCTCAGCCGCCCCGCGGCCTCGGCCACCAGCGACGCCTTGTGCTCCGCCAGCGGGGGGAGCTCGCCCCCGACATGGCGCGGCCAGAAGTACCGCAGCTGCCGCAGCGCGGCCGCGTGGAAGGTCCGGGCCTGGACACCGGCGGCACCGAGGCCTCGCAGCCGGGTGCGCATCTCTCCCGCCGCGCGGGCGGTGAACGTGACCGCGAGCACCCGCTGGGGGACGAGGACACCGCTGTGCACGCCGTAGGCGATGCGGTGGGTGATCGCCCGCGTCTTCCCCGTCCCTGCCCCGGCCAGCACGCACACCGGGCCGTGGAGGGCGGTCGCGACCTCCCGCTGCTCGGGATCGAGCTGCTCGAGAAGGGCGTCGGCGTCCGGCACCCTCCCATCCTCGCAGCCGGTCCGGACACGGCCGCCGGGAAGGAGACCACCCCGGCAGGCGTTGCGGAGGGGTGGACGGGGCAGGATGTCCCGGAATCCCCAGAACTCATCGCCAGAACATCCGAGAGCTCCGAGAGGAACCACGCACGGTGTCGTCGATCGTCGTCACGATGTACAGCACGGTCTGGTGCGGCTACTGCCGCCGTCTCAAGGCCCAGATGGACCGCGAGGGCATCTCCTACCGCGTGGTGGACATCGAGGACGACATCGAGGCGGCCCGGCTGGTCATGTCGGTGAACGACGGGATGCAGACCGTGCCGACCCTGGTCTTTCCCGACGGCTCGGCGCTGACGAACCCGACGCTGTCCCAGGTGAAGGCACGGCTCGCCGCCTGAGGCCAGGGGACCGGCCCGGCCACGCGTCAGGCCAGGTCGAGGACCCAGGCTCCTTCCCGTTGCCGGAAGCCGAGGCGGTCGTAGTACGGCGCGACCATGCCGGGCGGGGTCACGACCGAGCGGAACCCGCGATCACGAAACAGGCCGCTGCGGCGGTAGACGAACTCGCCGGGTGTGAAGTCGCGGAACCGCGGGGTCACATAGTCGAGCTCGACCTGGGCCACACCGTCACCCGCGTCACGCACCAGCACGACCCCCACCGTCTCGTCACCATGCTCCACGAGGAAGGCCGAGCGACCCGTCGCGTCCCTGGTCCCGTCCACGTCGGGGAAGAAGCGGCGGATGTCGTCGGCGTGGACCCGGAGGAAGTGCAGCAGGTACGCATCGGACGTACCGACCTCGAGCACCTCATAGGCCCTCGCGTCATGGCGATCCGCGAGCAGGCGACGGATGAACCAGAGATTGATCACGGCGAGGGCGACGTTCATGGCCACCATCGGCCAGATGGCGAGCAGCGCGTTGAACACGACGAGCACGAGGCAGGCCACGGTGTTGAGCACTCGGAAGCGCAGCACGCGGGCCTGCATGAGCGAGTAGAGCAGCAGGGCGGAGCCTGCCCAACCGAGCGCGTCCAGCCAGCTCATCGGTGGGCCCGCCTCATACGTCGGCGTTGTGCGGCAGCTCGCCGCCGTACCAGTTCTCGACGAGTCGACGCGAGATCGAGACCGACGGCGCCACGTGCAGGCGCCCGCTGCGGATGTCCCCGTCCATGCCGGCCCTGGTGTACCACCGTGCCTCGGCGATCTCGCCGTCATGGCGGACGACGTCGACCGTCTGGGCGTGCGCGGTGAACCCCAGCATGAGGCTCGACGGGAACGGCCACGGCTGGCTGCCGAGGTAGGTGACCTGGTCGACCCGGATGCCGACCTCCTCGGCGACCTCGCGCCGCACCGCGGACTCCAGCGACTCGCCCGGCTCGACGAAGCCGGCGAGGGTTGAGAACCTTCCCTCTGGCCAGCTGGTCTGGCGGCCCAGCAGGAGCCGGTCGTCGTCGTCGACGACCGCCATGATCACGGCCGGGTCGGTCCGCGGGTAGTGCTCGCTACCGTCGGCCTCGCAGCGACGCAGGTGGCCGGCCGCCTCGGGCCGCGTCGGCGCGCCGCAGCGCGGGCAGTGGGTGTGGGTGGCGTGCCAGTTCGCCAGCGAGACGGCGTGCACGAGCAGGCCGGCGTCCCGGTCGTCGAGCACGACGCCGAGGTCGCGCAGGCCGCGATAGGTCACGCCTGCGCGGTCGTCGCCGGGGGCCCTCACCGCGAAGTAGGCGGTGCCGGCATCGTCGAGGCCGAGGAAGAAGCGGTGCGCCGCGGGGACGTCCGGGCGCACGGCCAGGTCGAGGACCGGCGGGTCGCCGACGACCGCAGCGGCGCCGCCGTCCGCCAGTCGCACGACACCCGTGCCCGGTGCGTCCCATGCGTCCGCGAGCCACTGCTCATCCGCGCGGCGGTCGGCTGCACGGTCGACGACCGCCCGGGACAGGGCCAGACCCGGCAGGATCGGCGCCGCGAAGCCCGCTCTGTCGACGGTCACCGCGGCAACGAGCGGGCCAGGTCGTCCCACAGGTAGGCGGCCGCCTCGGCGCCCTTGAGGAGCAAGGGGATCTCGACCTTCTCGTTCGGGGCGTGCCAGCCGTCGTCGGGCAGGCTGAGACCGAGGAATACGACCGGCGCCGCCAGCTCGTCCTGCAGCCCCGCCTCCGGCCCGGAGCCTCCTTCGCGGGTGTAGAGCACCTCGGTGTCGAAGGCAGTCGCCATCGCGCGGGTCACCGCCTGCAGTGCCGGGTGGTCCAGCGGAGTGAGGCAGGGACGCACGCCGTCGCCGTACCAGTGCAGCTCCCACTCGATGCCGTCGGGAACGAGCTTCGCCAGCCACCCGCTGAACTTCGCTTGTACGTCGAGCGGGTCCTGCCCTGCGACGAGCCGGAAGGAGATCTTCGCGTGCGCCCCGGACGGCACGATCGTCTTGTGACCGGGCCCGGTGTGGCCGCCCCAGATGCCGTTGATCTCGGCGGTCGGCCTGGCCCACACCCGCTCCAGGGTGGAGTAACCCGCCTCCCCGGTCGCCGTCGAGCTGCGGGCATGCCCTAGCCAGGTGCGTTCGTCGTAGGGCAGCTTGGCGATCAGCGCGCGCTCGTCGGGGCTGAGCTCGGCCACGTCGTCGTAGAAGCCGTCGATCGTCACCCGCCCTTCCCGGTCGTGCAGGGCACCCAGCACGCGGCACATCTCGGTCAGCGGGTTGGGGATCGCCCCGCCGAACGACCCGGAGTGCACGTCGCCGGCCGGCCCACGGAAGTCGAGCTGGCCGTCGGTCAGGCCGCGCATGCCGGTGCAGACGGTCGGCGTGTCCCGCGACCACATGGCGGTGTCGGAGACCACGACGACATCGCAGTCGAGCCGCTGGCGACGTTCCCGGAGCAGGGCCGTGAAGTGCTGCGAGCCGGACTCCTCCTCGCCCTCGACGAGCAGCTTGAGGTGGACGGCGGGAGTGGCCCGCCCGGTCGCGGCGAGGTGAGCACGGACACCAAGGGTGTGGAAGAGCACCTGGCCTTTGTCGTCCGCGGCGCCGCGCGCGTGCAACCGCTGACCGACGACCGCGGGCTCGAACGGCGGTTGCTCCCACAGGTCCAGCGGAGTGACCGGCTGGACGTCATGGTGCCCGTACACCAGAGCCGTGGGCGCGTCGACGTCGTCGCTGGGCCACTCGGCGAAGACGGCCGGCAGTCCCTCGGTCTCCCAGACCTCGACGGTGGGGAAGCCGGTCTCGCGCAACGCCTCCGCGAGGTGCTCGGCGGAGCGGCGCACGTCAGCCGCGTGAGCCGGGTCGCCGGAGATAGACGGGATGCGGAGCCACTCGACCAGGGCAGCGAGGAAATCGTCGGCTCCGCCGGCGACCGCTGACCGGACCCGCTCGACGGCGTCCGTGCTGTGGTCCATGTCGTCGAACCCTACGACGATGCCGGTGATCGACCGCGACTAGCGTCAGGCTGGTGCGCGTGGCGACCTTCAACATCCTCTACGGCCGATCGGTCGCGCACGGCGGAGTCGTCGAGGGCGAGCTACGGGCGGCGGCCGAGCAGCTGGACGCCGACGTGGTCGGCCTGCAGGAGGTCGACCATGCGCAGCCGCGGTCCTCCGGGACCGACCAGACGGCCGTGGTCGCCAACGCGCTGGGGGCCGAGCACTGGCGGTTCGTGCCCAGCCTGCACGGGACCCCCGGGTCGGCGTGGACAGCCGCTGACGTGGCGGACGGCTCGACGGTCGACGGCCCGGCGTACGGCGTCGGGCTCGTCTCCCGGCTCCCCGTGTCGTCGTGGCACGTGCGCCGGTTCCGTCCCGCTCCGGTCGGGCTGCCGCTGATCGTCCCGGGCTGCGCGGGCCTCACCCACGTCGACGACGAGCCGCGGGTCGCGCTGGCCGCGGTCCTCATGACCCGGGCAGGCCCGCTGACCGCCGTGACGGCACACCTG
>JBOGDX010000262.1:0-5099 GCA_050743225.1 Actinomycetes bacterium
CGGCGCCGACGTGCACCCGCCGGCGGTGAGCTACCTGACCTCGTCGGCGTTCTGAGCTCAGCGAACGCCGCCGGTGGTGTGGTGCTCCCCCTGACACGCGTCCGGCGGGCTCGGGGGCACGTCGAGTGCAGGGTTGCGGTCGAAGAAGCCGAAGGGCTTGAGCCAGAAGGACACCGTGTCGACCGGCATGATCGGCCAGTCCTCGACACGCGTGATGTGGTGGATGCCGAAGACGTACCACAGCACGACGTCGGTGCTCTCGATCGACCGGTTCTGTGCCGTCCAGACGGGGAGCCCGGTGTCCTGCGCGCTCTGGTTGACGAACTCGCCGCACGGCCACCGTTCGTCCTCCCGGAACGGCGTCACCCACAAGGTGTGGCCGATGGCCTGGGCCCCCTGGAGTATCGGTGAGGCAGGATCCATCAGCGCCGGCAGGCAGCCTGTGGGCACCAGCTTGTAGGCCACCGGCGTCCCCAGCGCGTTCGTGCGGCTGGGATTCACGACCTTCCAAGTTCGCTGGGTCGACCACGAGTAGTCCTGCTTGCCGTCCGCCTCGGTGGCCAGTGGGACATTCCGCTGCGCGAGGGCCAGTCCGTACGGGTTGTCCGGACCCAGCGGGAGTGCCTCGGACTCGGACATGTAGACGGTGTTGTCCTCGCCGTCCACGTCCATGTCGAGGCGGGCAACGATGAAATGCTGGTGGAACGGCGCGTACGTGCGCTGGTCGACGAGCGTGCCGTACCCCGGCTGCTCGCCCTGGGCGAAGTGCGTCGTGACCATGATCCCGGTTGCTCGTACCTCGCTCTCGATGCTGCCGTCCTGGTAGAAGCGCCAGTAGATGAGGTACTCGTAGTTGGCAACCGTGACGTGCGCCGAGACCACCAGCCGCCGCATCCGCCGTACCTCAGCGCCTTGCGTGGCGTCAACGTGCTTCCACAGGACCGCGTTGTCCTCCTCATGGAGGCAGATCGCGTTCCTGATCGTGTAGGGCTCCGCCTTGGAGTCGTGCAACACCGCGTCGACGTAGACGATCTCACCGAGGCAGTCGCAGCCGAGCTCCAGCGAGGTCGTCATGAAGCCCAGACCCCACTCGCCGATGTCGTACGCCGTGCGCCGGTAGTGGTCGACGGTTGGATCGCGGTAGGGCACGACCATCTCCGCGAAAGACATCCGGTGGGCGATCGACCGGAGCTGGCCGGCGTCCTCGTACCCGACACAGTGGATGACCGGGCCCTCCCGGTAGTTGAAGCCGAGGCGCATCGACCACTTCTGCCAGTGCAGCTCGTAGCCGTCGAGCGTGAACGACACGCCTTCCCGTTGGGATATCTCGAGCGGCTTCACGTCGTCCCGCAGCTGCTGGCCGGGAACGAGGTGCGGGAGGTACTCGCCCATGACCGAGGGCTTCTCCACCTCGTAGGTGTCCTCGACCTCCAGCAGCTCCATGCGGTTCAGGTCCATCACGAAATTGAGGCCGTTGACAGGGTTGGCGTACGGGTTGGTGGCTTCGTCGGTGCGGTACCAGACGTCGACCCAGCCGATCCGGCGGCCCGCGTGCTTCTCCGGCACCATCGCCCCGCGATAGGCCCAGGTGTCCAACACCACCGTCGACAGCTCAGTGATGCCTCGATGTGCCAGCGCCTCGATCACGCGGGGCTCTTCGAGCAGCGCAGCACTGGCCTCGTGCCATTCATCGACCGTGATGTTCGGGTGCTCGCCGGGGCGGTGCTCCCAGGTGATCACCTTGTCCTCGGTGAGCGAGACGGCCGCCTTGTAGACCTGTCCGTCCTCGCGGTTCCAGCAGACGACAGTGGCCTCGCGCGGGACCGCACTGCCGGGCGAGAAGCCACGGACGACCTGCTTGGCTGGCTCTTTGAGCTCGATCGACGCGAAGCGCCAGCGATCGTCGACTCCCTGGTCGCGTCGTAGGATGGCGGCCGCCAGCCGGAACTCGTCGGCCGACAGCGGGTCGAGCGGATGACGGGTCGCGGCGCTCACCGTGTCGGTAGCGGGTTTGGCCATGAGGCTCTATCTCCTCTCCGCGCCAGCAGGACCGCGAAAGGTCGGATCAGGCTCGTCCTTCCAGCAAGGTCGCGGGGACGTCCGCCCAGGTGCCGCCGCGGCGACGATGCGCGACACCGGACAGCATCTCCAGGACGACCCTGTTGGCCAGGAACGCGGTCACGTCCGAGGTGTCGTACGGCGGCGAGACCTCCACGACGTCCATCCCGACGACCGGCACCTCGACGGCGATACGGCGAATGGTGTCGAGCAGCTGGCGCGGACTGAGCCCCCCCGGCTCCGGGGTGCCCGTGCCTGGTGCGGAGCCTGGGTCGGTGACGTCGATGTCCACCGACACGAAGACACCGTCACAGTCATCGGTAGCGATCACGAGAGCTTCCGCCAGACAAGCATCCAAGCCACGCTGCCCTATCTCGTGCATCTCGAACGACCGCATCCGCTGCTCCGCCATCCACTGAAGCGTCGGCGGCTCCGGCCAGTAGCCCCGCAACCCCAGCTGCAGGAAGCGGTCGCCACGGCAGGCTCCGGACTCGATCAGGCGGCGCATCGGCAGCCCGTGCCCGATGAGGCTGCCGAACTGGAAGTCGCCGGTATCCGCGTGGGCATCGAAATGGATCACACTGACGCGGCCCCATCCCAGCGCACGCGCAACGCCGGTCACGTCGGGCCAGGTAATGGTGTGGTCGCCACCCAGGATCACAGGAAGCGCCCCTGCTTCGGCTACTCGCCGTACGACCGTCTCCAGCCGATCCAGCGGCTGACGGCCTTCGACACCGGCCATCTCCACGTCGCCCGCGTCCAGCACCCGCAGGTCCTGGAGCGGATCGACCCGAAGCGCGAGATGAGGTCGCGAAGCGTCATGTGGCAGGTAGTCGGTCATCCGGATCGCCTGGGGGCCGAACCGCGCGCCCGCGCGGTAGGACGTGCCCGCGTCGTAAGGCGCGCCAATGACGACGGCATCCGAACCTTGAAAGGTCGTCACGTCGTCCGGGTCGCAGCGGTCGATGCCCAGGAACGTGACGTCAGGCCCGAACAGGCCGCCGTGGCGGACCATGTCCGAAGCCTGCCAGTCGAACGTGATCGCGTACAGGGTCGTTTCGAGCGACGTTGCACCGCGTGACAGCCCCCGGGTGCGGGGCTAGGGTCCGAGCCGTGCATGGCATTGACGCCACCACCGAGCAGATGATCCGATCCGTGCTCGCCTACGCCGAGAACAGGCTGCGCCTCGATCCCGTGCCGCTGGACCGCGGGGGGCGCGACCCGGCCTCCTTCGACGCGGTGTTCGGAGAGCTGCTCGGACCCTCGCCGAACAACCCCGACGAAGTGTTGGGCATCTACACGTCCACCATCGCGCCCACTGTCATCTCAGCGGACAGCCCGCGCTTCCTCGGCTTCATCCCGGCTGCGCCGACGAAGGCTGCGCTGCTCTTCGACATGCTGGTGTCCTGCGCGTCCATTCAGGGCATCTCGTGGCTGGAAGCCGCCGGGGCCGTGCACGCGGAGAACCAGGTACTCCGACTGATCGCCGACCAGGCCGGACTTCCGTCCAGCGCCGGCGGCTGCTTCGTCTCCGGCGGGTCTGCGGCCAACCTGTCGTCGCTGGTCGTGGCGCGAGAGGCGGCCAAGCGCAAGGTCGGTGCCGCTGCGGCCGGCCGGCGCTGGCGAGTGGTGGTCGGCACCGATGCGCACTCTTCGATCACCAACGCGCTGATGATCCTGGAGATGGATGCGCTGATCGTCCAGACGGCGGACCACCGGCTGACCGGCCAAGCGGTGCGAGCGGCACTCGAGGCGGACAGCGACCCCGGCTCGATCGCTGCCGTCGTCGCGACCTCCGGGACGACGAACGCCGGCATAGTCGACGACCTCGCCGGTGTCGGCGCCGCCGCCCGTGACCACGGGCTGTGGTTCCACGTCGACGGTGCGTTTGGCGGGTCCGGTCTGTTCGCCCCGAGCGTGCGGCGCAAGTACGACGGCATCGAGCAGGCGGACTCCTTCATCCTGGACCCGCACAAGTGGCTCTTCGCACCGTTCGACTGCGCCGCCCTGCTCTATCGCGATCCCTCGCTGGCCCGATCGGTGCACACGCAGGATGCGTCGTACCTCGACGTGATCCACGATCGGCCCGCGGAGTGGAACCCGACGGACTACGCCTACCACCTCACCCGTCGCGCACGAGGGCTCCCTCTGTGGTTCTCCTTCGCGGTGCACGGCGTCGACGCGTACAGCGCCGCCATCGAGACCGCAATCCAGCTCGCGCGCGACACCGCGGAGGAGATCCGGCGCCGCCCCGATCTCGAGCTCATCCGCGAACCGGACCTCTCCGTTGTGCTCTTCCGCCGTATCGGCTGGAAGTCGGCGGACTACGTCCGGTGGGCGAACCAGCTGCACGAGGAACAGATCGCGTTCGTCCCGCCATCGGCGTGGGAGGGCGAGACGGTGGCGCGCTTCGCCTTCCTGCACCCGCAGACCACGATGGACCTGGTGCACCAGATCCTGGATCACACGGGCTAGGCGGCATGAGTGGCGAAGGCAACTTCTCCTCGACCTATGGCGTCCACTCCGAGGTGGGCACCCTCGGTCCGCCCGAGTACAACCACCCACGCGGTCACCGCGATGCTGGACCAGGTGATCGCCTGGTGCACCGCCCTGCAACCGCACCCCGGACACTCCGCGAGGATCCTGGCTCGTGCGGTCGCCCGGCTGGCGGCACAGAAGTAGGTCTCGCTCCCTCACCGGTCCATGACGAGCACGCCCGCTCCGGTGATCCGGTCCTCCGCCAGGTCGCACAGCGCGTCCTGCGCCTCCTCGAAACCGTAGGGTCGCGTCACGACGTGCAGGTCGAGCCGGCTCGCGAGCGACAGGAACTCGTCACCGTCCCGGCGGGTGCTGGCGGTCACGCTGCGCAGGACCCTCTCCTGGAAGAGGTGCCGTTCATAGCTCAACCGGGGGACGTCCGTCAGGTGGATGCCCGCGACGGCGAGCGTCGCACCCGGTTCCAGCGAGGCGAGGGCCACGGGCACCAGGTCGCCTACCGGGGCGAAGAGGATCGCACCGTCCAGCGGCTCCGGTGACGGCTC
>JBOGDX010000263.1:0-5043 GCA_050743225.1 Actinomycetes bacterium
TTTCCGCGGAAACGTCCAACGCTTCCGAGGCTGGCGAGCCCGTCCCCGATGGGACATCGGTGCAGCAGCGGTCCTGGACGCAGGCACCTCCGTCCGCCACCGCGGGCAGCGGACACCGCCTGTCCCCGAGCACGGTCATGCGACTGCTCTGCCACTCGCCGACCCAACTGATCGTGCGGGCTCGCGACGGCCGGCCGCTCGACCTCGGCCGGTCGCAACGTCACGCGAACAGGAGGCAGCGCCGTGCCCTCCGCGTGCGCGACGGGTGCTGCCGCTTCCCCGGGTGCACGCAGCGCCACCGGCTGATCCCGCACCACGTCGTCTGGTGGACCCGCGGTGGGCCTACCGACCTCGACCTGCTGGTCCTGGTCTGCCCGACCCACCACAGGGCTGTGCACGACATCGGGTACGACGTGACAGCGCTGGGCGAGGGCCGCTTCGCGTGGTACCGCCCCACCGGGGAGCGGATCGACGATGCCCCTCGCCTGGCCGCGGACGCCGCCGAGCTGACGACGGCCAGCATCACGGCGGACACGATCGCTCCGACCTGGGGCGGGGAGCGCCTCGACCTTGGCCACCTGGTCGGTGGGCTCGCCGACAACCTCCTCAACGGGGCGGGGCACAATCTCGCCGACCTGCCCGACAACGCCGTCGGGGCCGCGCTGCGACAGGCGGCGGGGTGGCCCGAGCTAGCGGTGCCCCCGCCGTGGCAGGTGGTGCCCGCCGCCTGACAGAGTTCGAGCCGATGCGCATCGCGACGTGGAACGTCAACTCAGTGGTGGCGCGGCTTCCGCGGCTGGTCGAGTGGCTGCGCGACACCGGCCCTGACGCGGTCTGCCTGCAGGAGACCAAGGTCCCGGCCGACGGGTTCCCCGCCGACGAGGTCGGCGAGCTCGGCTACCAGGTCGCCGCGCACGGCGAGGGCCGGTGGAACGGCGTCGCGATCCTGTCCCGGGTGGGGCTCACCGACGTGGTGCGCGGTCTGAGCGCCGAGCCGGGATACCCGCAGCCGGAGTCGCGCGCGGTCGCAGCGACCTGCGGCGACGTACGGCTGTGGTCGGTCTACGTCCCCAACGGGCGCGAGCCCGGGCACGACCACTACAGGTACAAGCTGGAGTGGCTCGCGGCCCTGCGCGACACGGTCGCCGCCGACCTGTCGAGCGCAGACCGGCTGGCCGTGATGGGCGACTTCAACGTCGCGCCGACCGACGCCGACGTGTGGGACCCGGCCGCGTTCTCGGCGTCGACGCACGTCACGCCCCCCGAGCGGGCGGCGCTCGAGGCTCTGCGGGCGACCGGCCTCGCGGACGTGCTCCCGCGCCCGTTGAAGTACGACCGGCCGTTCACGTACTGGGACTACCGCGCCGGGATGTTCCACAAGAACATGGGCATGCGGATCGACCTCGTCTACGCCACACCGTTGCTGGCCGATGCGGTCCGCGACGCCTACGTGGACCGCGAGGCGCGCAAGGGCAAGGGTCCCTCCGACCACGCTCCGGTGGTCGTGGACGTCAACCTCGGGCCGGCTTGACGCCTACTCGGGGTGGTTGTGCGCGTCGCCGACCTGGCGGCCGACCCGGTAGGGCTCGCTGACGCCGTTGTAGGCGAGATGGGCCACGAGCCCCTCCGCCGCGTGCGGCAGGTTGTGGCAGTGGTCCATCCAGATGCCCGGGTTGTCGGCGACGAACGCGATCTCGAACGTCTCGTCGTCCTCCACCTGCAGCGAGTCGACCCACCACGGGCTGCCCGTCGCGTCGACGCCGTTGCGGCTGAGCACGATCGCGTGGTGGCCGTGCAGGTGCATGGGGTGCACGTCGCCGCTGGTGTTCTTGATGGTCATCCGCACGACGTCGCCCTCGTCGACGATGTACATCGGCACGTCCGGGAACAGGTTGCCGTTGATCGTCCACCAGAACCCCGGGCGCCCGTCGAGGAACCCGGGTCGGCGGCCGATGTTGTAGTCGAACCGCCGGACCGCCTGGTCGGGGTCGAACGGCAGCTCGCCGGCCGTGCCGTAGGTCAGCAGGTCCACCCGCCGCTCCGGCTCGTCCGCCGCGCGCACCCGGGAACCGGCCGGACCGAGCACCAGCGCGGTGCCGCCACCGACGTCGAGCCGAACTCCTCCTCGCGGCACGACGACCTCGATGTCAGCCCGCCCGCCGCCCGGGACCACCAGCGCGCGGCCGCGGACCTCGGTGGCGCCCTCGAGGTCGTAGCCGTCGACGGCGAGCACGCGGTACGCCGCGCCGGTGACCCACGCCGGCGTGGCCCCGTTGTCGGTGTTCACGACGCGCAGCCGAGCGGTCGACCCCGGCTCCGCCTCGACCCGGCTGACGCCGGTGCTCCCGTTGAGGGTGCGGCGGCCGTCGTAGGTGTGGACCGTCGCCGTCAGGTCGGTGCCGGTCGTCTGCTCCGGATCACCGGCGGGGTTCACGACGAACGTGCCGAACAGTCCGCCGCGCACCTGCTTGTGCGAGACCTGGTGGGAGTGGTACCAGTACGTCCCCTCGTGCGGCAGCACGAAGCGGTAGACGTGCCGGCCGCCGACCGGGACGGCGTCCTGGGTCACCCCCGCGACACCGTCCTCGGCGTTCGGCACGTCGATGCCGTGCCAGTGCAGCGTCACGCCGCCCTCGACGTCCTTGTTGACCAGGGTGACCTCGACGAGCTCGCCCGCGGAGGCGACCAGCTCCGGGCCGGGTGAGGTGCCGTTGAGCGTGTATCCGTCCACGGTCTCGCCGGACGCGAGCTCGACGGTTCCCTGGCGCGCCGTCAGCGTCGCCGTCATGTCGGGCGTACCGTCGCTGGGCCCGGTCAGCGTGGCCAGGCTGACGCCTCCGGTGGCATGGCCCTCGTGGCCGCCGCCGTGAGCGGCACCGGGGCCGCCGCCGTAGTCCACGTATCCCATGTCCATGACGGAGTACGTCGAGGGAACCAGGCTCGCGTACCACAGCCAGCCCAGCGGGACGAGAATGAGCAAGGGGACACCGATGGCGGCCACGAGCCGCCAGCGGTGTCCCCTGGGCGCGTCAGACAGTTGCGGGCGCTCCGGTGGCGTGCATCGTCGTGTCGGCGGTGCCCGTGGCGACGCGCCGGCCGGCGTAGAGGGCCAGACCGAACACGATGAAGGCGTTGATGCCGTGCAGAGCCCCGACGACGGGCACCCCGAAGGCGACGAACGCCAGAATGACCTGGACGACGATCGCGAGGAAGGTGAACCCGCCGAACTTCACCGCGCCGGGCAGCTTGGTGAAGAAGGACACGATGAAGAGGACCAGGCCCAGCAGCGGCATGACCATCATGCCGTTGATCCAGTGCAGGGCGTGCCCGAAGTTGCCCTCGTAGTCCTCGTTGATGACGGCACCACCGTCGATCTCGTTGATGACCCCGAACCAGCCGCCGGCCACGGCGGAGGCCTGGACCAGCACGCCGAGCGCAATGAGGTGTGCGATGACCTTGTAGGCGCCACGCATGGCAAATGCTCCCTTTGTGAAGGTTTCCCCGCGGGCGCCGCCTCGGCGCCGACCGACAAGGTAGTCCCGTCGAGGCCTGCGCGGTGGGATTTCCCGGGCACTAGGTGCCGGCGCCGCGCGCCATCCGACGAGCCAGGAGGCGCAGGCGCAGGGTCAGCGGGGTGCGGGGTGGCAGCACCGTCTCGTAGAGATCCACCTCCTGGCCGGTCGCGTCACCGCAGTCGAGGGCCGCAAGGGCGTCGAGCAGCGCGTCGCACCCCGCCGGCCGGCGCTCCATGAGCACCGCAACCTGGAACCGGTCACGGCGCTCCGGCCGCAGGTAGCACCACAGCCACCCGTCGGGCGGGTCGGACGCAGGGAAGGTCCGCCGCAGGCGCTCGGTGGCGCGGTACGGCTCGGGGTGCTCCACGGACATGGAGACCAGGACGTACGGCGAGTCGGTCATCTCAGAACCCTTCCACTACCGGGCACGATGTGTTTCTCCAGCTCACGGAAGTCCGCCTTCCACAGGCCGAACTGGTTGGCGGCGACCTTCGTGTCCACCAGATGGGGTGCGCGGGGGAACCCCCTGGCGCGCTCCTGCTCCACGGCGCGGAACTTGAGCTCACGGAAGGCCCGCTTCGACACCCGGAACGACTTGATCTGCACGCCCGGCAGGCCGTCGGCCAGCTTGCGCCGGTAGTACTGCTCGGCCCGCGCCTTGTCGCCGACGTTGATGTAGAGCATGGACCGCTTCTGGAACCGGACGTTGTTGTCGTGGTCGATCACGACGCGGGCGTTCGGCGTTCCCTCGACGCGGTAGACCACGACCGAGCCCAGGCGGGTCCGGACCTCACGTACGGCCGCCTGCGCCGGGCGGGCCGCTGGCACCGCCGTCAACGCGGCGTCGACACCCACCCCCACCCACGATGCGCGTCTCCGCCACGCCAGTGCCGCGTCGACGGCCAGCGCCGCGATGCCCGCGCCGATCGCGATGGGGCCACACACCGGGGCCAGCGCCGGCACCAACGCCAGGGTCCCGGCGACCGTGACGACGCCCTTGAGCACCGCGGAGATGCCGGCGAGCAGGTCCGAGTGGTCGTCCACCCAGTCGGCGGCCGCACCGACGAGACGCTCGAACGGGTTGGGCGGCTCACGCGGCGCGTCGGAGGCCGCGCGCACCCGGCGTGCAGCCACGCTCGCCGAGAGCTCGGCATGGTCCACGACCGCGCCGAGGCGACGGCGGATGTCCTGGGCCTCTTGCTCGTACGCCGCGATCCGGGCGGTCCGCGCCGCCGCGGCCTGCTCGTCGGTGCTCGGGCCGGCGAGGTGACGGTCGATGAGGAGCAGGCCGTCGAGGTGGCCGAGCTGCTCGTCGGCACGGCGCGCGTGGCGCTGGGCGGCACGCAGCTCCGCGGCGTGGACGACGAGGGACTGCGCCACGGTGTCGTACGACTCGGCGGCCAGGGTCAGGTCGCGAGGCAGACCGCGGACCGAGCCGGCGAACATGGTCGCCGCCCGGCCGGACCAGTCGGCCACCGCGCCGGCCCCGCGCAGGACCGCGACGTCGCTGCGCAGCCCGCCGGCAGCC
>JBOGDX010000264.1:0-5035 GCA_050743225.1 Actinomycetes bacterium
GGTGCATCCCCTCACGACCGTGACGGCGGTGCGCCCGCTGCCGGGCGGCGACGCGGCCGGGTACGCCGTCGACACGACCCGGACGGGTGCGTGGACCGGGCGCCGTGCAGGTCGTACGGTCACGGCCGCGCAGGTAGTCCTTGCCGCGGGGGCCTACGGCACGCAGCGCCTGCTGCACCGGATGCGCGACGACGGACACCTCGCGCACCTGTCGCCGCGGCTGGGCGAGCTCACCCGTACCAACTCGGAGTCGCTCCTCGGAGCCACGACCCGGCGCCGCGGCGTCGACTTCACCCGGGGCGTCGCCATCACGTCGTCGTTCCGCCCGGCGCCGGACACCCACATCGAGCCGGTGCGCTACGGCCGTGGGTCCAACCTGATGGGGCTTCTCGGGACCGTGCTGACCGACGGTGACGGGCCGAGGCCGCGGTGGCTGACCTGGGCCGGTGAGCAGGTCCGTCACCCGGGTCGCGCGGCTCGCTCGCTGTCGGTGCGCCGGTGGTCCGAGCGGACGGTCATCGCTCTGGTCATGCAGTCCGTCGACAACGCGCTCGTCGTGTCGGGCGCCCGGACCCGCCTCGGCCGCTGGCGGCTCACGACGCGGCAGGGCCACGGCGCCCCCAACCCGAGCTGGATCCCGGCCGGGAACGAGGCGGTACGCCGTCTGGCGGCCGTGATCGGCGGGCAGCCGGGCGGGACCTACGTCGACCTGCTCGGCGCGCCGCTGACCGCGCACTTCATCGGCGGCGCAGTCATCGGGCGCGACGGCGGGCACGGGGTGGTCGACGGGTGGCAGAGGGTCTTCGGCCACCCCGGGCTGCACGTCGTCGACGGCGCGGCCGTCTCGGCCAACCTCGGCGCGAACCCGTCGCTCACCATCACCGCGCAGGCGGAGCGGGCGATGTCGTTCTGGCCCAACCGCGGCGAGCCCGACCCGCGCCCGCGCTTGGGGGAGCCCTACCGATCGGTGGCACCGGTCTCCGCATGCCTGCCTGCCACCCGGGTAGGCCTGCACCCGTGACCCTCGCGCTGATCCCCGGCTGGACTGCCCACGACATCCCGGACCTCACCGGGCGGCGCGCCATCGTCACCGGCGGCACCTCGGGGCTGGGACTCGAGACGGTGCGACAGCTCGCTCGGCGCGGCGCCGAGGTGGTGCTCACCGCGCGGGACCCGGCCCGAGGAGAGGCGGCGGTACGACGCGTGCAGGCGCTCGAGCCGGTCGCTCGCGTGGAGCTCGGGCTGCTGGACCTGGCCGACCTCGCGTCGGTCGGGGAGTTCTGCATCGCGCAGACGACCCGACCGCTCCACCTGCTGGTGAACAACGCAGGCGTGATGGCGGTCCCGCCGCGGCGGACCGTCGACGGCTTCGAGCTGCAGATGGGCACCAACCACCTGGGGCACTTCGCGCTGACCGGACAGCTGTTGCCCGCCCTGTTGCAGGGCGGCGGCGCGCGGGTGGTGACCGTGAGCAGCATGCTCCACTGGTTCGGCTCGCTCGACTTCACCGACCTGATGACATCTCGCGCGTACGACCCGTGGGTGGCCTACAGCAGGTCCAAGCTGGCCAACCTCCTCTTCATGCGCGAGCTGGCCCGCCGGGCCGAGGCAGCGAGGGCCGACCTGGTGAGTGCAGCCGCGCATCCGGGATTCGCGCGCACCAACCTCCAGGTCGTCGCGCCCCGGATGGCCGGCCGGCGCGCCACCGAGGCGGTCATGCGGGTCGGCACGACCGTGCTCGGCCAGAGTGCGGGGACCGGCGCGCTGCCCCAGCTGCGCGCCGCCACCGACCCGGGCACGCGCAGCGGCGACTACTTCGGGCCGCGCGGCGTGGCCGAGCAGCGCGGCCTGCCGAAACGGGTGCGGATGAGCGCCAACGCGCAGGACGACACGGCGGCGCGACTGCTGTGGGATGCATCCGAGGAGCTCACCGGCGTGCGGTACGACGGCCTGGAGCCGGTCCGGCGCTAGTTGTCGACGCGCACCCGCTCGATGTCCACGGCCTCCGGGTAGGTGACTTCGCCGTTGTTCCACTGCGGCACGGGGATGCCGCAGGCCATCACCCTGATGCCCGGCCACTCCTCGGCGCCCCCGCCGGATGGTGCCCGGAGCCGACCGTTGGCCTGCCAGGCGTCGCCGTGCGCCGCGTGCCCCCGGTCGGTCAGCGGGTGGTCCAGGGCGTCACCGGGCGCCCGTGGTCGAAGGGTCGACGCTCCAGGAGTCCCACAGCGCCGCGTAGGCACCGCCCTCGGCGATGAGCTCGTCGTGCGAGCCGAGCTCGCTGATCCTGCCGTCCTCGACGACCGCCACCCGGTCGGCGTCGTGAGCGGTGTGCAGCCGGTGGGCGATCGCCACGACGGTGCGTCCCTGCAGGACGGCGGCGAGGGAACGCTCCAGGTTGCGGGCCGCGCGCGGGTCGAGCAGCGACGTCGCCTCGTCGAGGACCAGCGTGTGCGGGTCGGCGAGGACCAGCCGGGCCAGCGCCAGCTGCTGGGCCTGGGCCGGCGTGATGGGCCGGCCTCCCGAGCCGACGTCCGTGTGCAACCCCTCGGGCAGTGCGAGCACCCAGTCGAGGGCGTCGACGACGGCCAGTGCCGCGCGCAGGTCGCTCTCGGTCGCGTCCGGTCGAGCCAACCACAGGTTCTCGGCGACGGTCCCGACGAACACGTGGTGCTCCTGCGTCACGAGGACCACGTGGCGGCGCAGCTCGTCCAACGGCAGATCGACCAGGGGTACTTCCCCGACGGTGACCCGACCGGTCCGCGGCGGGTGGATGCCGGCGAGCAGCCGACCCAGGGTCGACTTGCCGGCACCCGACGGGCCGACGACGGCAAGCCGCTCGCCCGGGCGGAGGTCGAGGTCCATGCCGTGCAGGACGTCACGGTCGCGGTAGGCGAACCGGACGTCCCGGACCACGACCCGCTCGTCCCCGGGAACGGCGTCGCCCTGGACGCGGTCGTCGGGCACCAGCTCGACCCCGATGATCCGGGCGAGAGCGGTTGCGCCCACCTGCACCTCGTCGAGCCAGGAGATGAGGCGGTCGACCGGATCGACGACCTGCACGGCGTACAAGGTCACGGCGGTGACCTGGCCGAGGGTGGCGTGGCCCTGGGCGACCAGCCACCCGCCCCACACCAGGCTGACGGACACCGGGACGGCGTAGGCGAGCTCCATCGTCGGGAACCAGATCGTTCGCAGCCGCAGCGTGTAGCGCTCCGCGGCATGCGCGTGGGCGAGGTCGGCCTCGATCCGGCGGATCCGGCGCTGACCGAGCCCGAGCGCCTCGACGGTGCGGGCCCCGTCGACCGTCTCGGCCAGCGACCCGGTGCACGTGGCGTAGGCCTCGCGCTCCCACAAGTAGCCGGCCGGAGCGCGGCGGAGGTACCAGCGGGTGCCTACCGCGATCAGCGGCGCTCCACCGAGGAGCGGCAGGGCCGCCAGCGGGCTGGTGAGGAACGCCGCGACGACGGTCAGGATCACCGTCACGGAGGCGACGAGGACCTCGGGGACCGCGAACCGGACGGTGCGGGCCAGCGCCTCGACGTCGCCGGTGCTGCGGGTGACGAGGTCCCCGGTGCCGGCGCGTTCGACCGTGGACAGCGGCAGGGCCAGCACGCGGGCCAGGTAGTTCTCACGCAGCCGGGCGAAGATCCGCTCTCCGAGCACGAACCCCGCCCGTCGGGCCAGCCAGGTCAGGACGGTCTGTGTCGCCAGCGCCAGGGCCAGCAGCAGGGCGAGCCGGTCGATGTGCCCGCGGGTGGTGCCTTCGCGCACGGACTCGACGACGTCGCCGAGGAGGCGGGGCCCGACCAGGCCCGCGACAGCGGCCAGCGCGTTGAGACCCAGCATCAGCACCAGCGGGCGTCGGTGATCGGACAGCAGGCTCCTGGCGGTTGCCCACACCTCCGCCGAGGTCGCCACGGGCAGTGTCCGCCGGGTCACCGGTCCTCCCCTCGAGTGACGGTCTCCCGGTACCCCGGGTGCGTTGCGAGCAGGTGACGGTGGGTGCCTCGCGCGACGACCCGGCCGGCGAGCAGGAACGCGACGTCGTCGCATCGGTCCAGGACCAGCGGGCTGGCGGTGGTGACGACCGTGGTGCGCGCTCCATCCGCGTGACGTGCGGCTCGCAGCCGCTCGGCCACCGCCACCTCGGTGTGCGCGTCGACGGCGCTCGTCGGCTCGACGAGGACCAAGACGTCCGGGTCGGCGAGCACGGCCCGGGCCAGCGCGAGGCGCTGTCGTTGACCGCCCGAGAACCCCCGGCCCGCCTCGTCGACCTCGGCCTCGAGCCCGTCGGTCAGCGTCTCCAGGACGTCCTCGGCGGCGGCGACATGGACAGCGTGCGTCACGTCGACGTCGCCGGTGGCTCGCTGCCACGGGTCCAGCTCGTCCCGCAGGGTCCCGGTGAACAGGCGCGGCTCGGCCTCGGACACGAGGATCCGGCGGCGGACCGTGGCGAGCGGCAGGTCCCGGAGCAGGGTGCCGCCCAGGCTGACCCGGTCGTCGTCACTGAGCCGGCCGAGCCGGTGCGCGATCGCGGCGGACTCGTCGGGGTCGGCGCTGACCACCGCGGTCAGGGTCCCCGGCTGGACCGTGAGGCCGGACCTGGGGTCGGCCAGCGGCACCTGGAGCGGTGGCTCGTCGGCAGCGACGGCCGGGTCGGCGATCTCCGGACGGGTCGCGAGCACGGCGACGACCCGGCGGGCCCCGACCAGCGATCGCGTCATCTTGTCGGCGGCCTCAACCGCCGTCCGGATCGGGACCACGAGGAAGAACGCGTAGCCGTAGAACGCGACGACGTCGCCCACGTCGATCTCGCCCGCGAGCGCGAGTCGGGCACTCAGCCAGGTGACCAGCACGAGGAACACGCCGGGCAGCAGGACCTGGGCGGAGTCCAGGGTCGCCTGCGGGTTCGCGACCCGGAGCCCGGCCTGACGCAGCTCGTTGGACCGGCGGCGGTACCGGTCGAGGAACGCGGGCTCGCCGCCGATGCCGCGCAGGATCCGCAGCCCGGCCACCGTGTCCGCCCCGAGGG
>JBOGDX010000265.1:0-5035 GCA_050743225.1 Actinomycetes bacterium
GTCGAGAGAGGCAGCCGGTGGCTGGGCGCCGGGCCGGACGTTGGCGACGGCCGCCTTCCTTTCTGCGGGAGCGGACGCGTCCTCGGTGCCGCACGCGGCAAGACCGGCGCCGGCCGCGAACACGACGGCCAGGGTGAGTGCGGAGCGACGGCTCGCGAATCGGTTGTTCTGCACGGTGGTGCCTCCTTGGCGGGGCCGCCCGTTGGGCGGCGCGGTTCTGGTCCCGCTCAGGTTCAGTGACAGCGCTGAACGACCCCTGACAGTCCGTTGAAGACTGTGAGCTCCCGACCGTGGTTACGACAGCTCAAGCCGGGTTGGTGCACGCGTTGACCGACCGCGTGGCCTTCAGCCGTGGTGGAGACGACGTGACGCGGACAGCGACCCTCACCTTCCGTCGCTGCGGCCACCCGTAACCCCAACCTGGGCGACTCCGACCGTCATCCTGACCGTTGTCGCTCCCACACGGGGGAGGCTGAGGGTCCGCATCGTGGGACGGTGTGGACGGCGGGTGAGACGGCTGGCACCGTGGACGCCATGTCATCGACCGCGATGCGCCTCGTCGCGCGGCTCCACGTCGACCACGGTCACGTGTCGAGCGCGGTCTGTATGCGCGGCTGACCCGCCGCCCTGACAGCCAGGCGCGCGGTCGCGCCGCACACCCCGTCGCCCACCCATCCCGTGACGGCTCACCGGCGTACGACTTCGTGCCTCCACCCACGGAGCAGCCGGCATGGCGCCGACGACCACGCGCACAGCCACCAACGTCACCACCGAACGACGAAGCGCCCACAAGGGCCACGGCCAGTGGGCACTGGGCCACCTCGAGCCCCTCACCCCCAACGAGCGGGTCAAGCGCGACGACGACGGGCTCAACGTGCGGGCGCGCATCGAGAACATCTACGCCCACCACGGCTTCGCCTCGATCGACCCGGCCGACCTGCGCGGGCGGTTCCGGTGGTGGGGCCTGTACACGCAGCGGCGCCCCGGCATCGACGGCGGGAAGACCGCCGTCCTCGAGCCGCACGAGCTCGACGACGAGTACTTCATGCTGCGCGTCCGCATCGACGGTGGCCGGCTGAGCAGCGAGCAGCTGCGGGTGGTCGGGCAGGTGTCGCAGGAGTTCGCCCGGGACACCGCCGACATCACCGACCGGCAGAACGTGCAGCTGCACTGGATCCGCGTCGAGGACGTGCCCGAGATCTGGCGCCGGCTGGAGGCCGTCGGCCTGTCGACGACGGAGGCGTGCGGTGACACGCCCCGGGTGATCCTGGGCTCCCCCGTCGCCGGCATCGCCGCCGACGAGATCATCGACGGCTCGGCCGCCATCGACGCGATCAACGAGCGGTACATCGGCTCCCCGGAGTTCTCGAACCTGCCGCGAAAGTTCAAGACCGCCATCAGCGGGTCCCCGCTGCAGGACGTCGAGCACGAGGTCAACGACGTGGCGTTCGTCGGGGTCGTCCACCCAGAGCACGGCCCCGGGTTCGACCTGTGGGTCGGCGGCGGTCTGTCGACCAACCCGATGCTGGCCCAGCGGCTCGGCGCCTGGGTGCCCCAGGACGAGGTTGCCGTCGTCTGGGCCGGTGTGGTCGGGCTGTTCCGGGACTACGGGTACCGGCGCCTGCGTACCCGCGCCCGGATCAAGTACCTGGTCGCCGACTGGGGGCCCGAACGCTTCCGGCAGGTGCTCGAGGACGAGTACCTGGGTCGCCGGTTGGTCGACGGGCCGGCCCCACCTGTGCCGTACGGCGCCCGGGACCATGTCGGTGTCCACCGGCAGAAGGACGGCCGGTACTACGTCGGGCTCGCGCCCACCGTCGGCCGGGTCTCCGGCACCACGCTGGTGCGGCTGGCGGAGGTGGCCGAGGCGCACGGGTCAACCCGGGTTCGCACCACGCCCCACCAGAAGCTGCTCGTGCTCGACGTGCCCGCCGAGCGGGTGGACTCGGTGGTCGACGCGGCGGCAGGCCTCGGGCTGCGGGCCCGGCCGGGAACGTTCCGCCGCGGGACGATGGCGTGCACCGGCATCGAGTTCTGCAAGCTCGCGATCGTCGAGACCAAGTCGCGGGCCGCGAAGCTGGTGGACGAGCTCGAGTCGCGGCTTCCGGACCTCGATACCGCCGGTGACCCGATCACCGTCAACGTCAACGGCTGCCCGAACTCGTGCGCCCGCATCCAGGTCGCGGACATCGGGCTCAAGGGACAGCTCGTGCCGGGGCCGGACGGCGGCCAGGTCGAGGGATTCCAGGTGCACCTCGGCGGGGGCGTGGGGCTGGACGCCGGCTTCGGCCGCAAGCTGCGCGGTCACAAGGTGACCGCCGACGAGCTGCCGGACTACGTCGAGCGCGTGGTGCGCCGTTTCGCGGACCAGCGCCGGCAGGGCGAGCGATTCGCCCAGTGGGTCGCGCGGGCCGACGAAGGATCCCTGCGGTGAGGGGGACCCGATGAGCGAGGCGCGAGCCGTGCCGTTCTACTGCCCGTTCTGCGGTGACGAGGACATCCGACCGTACTCAGACGACCAAGGCACAACTCACGGATGGCACTGCCGGTCGTGCACCCGGGTCTTCTCGCTGAAGCTGGTCGGGTTGGTCGCGGGACGGAGCACGCCATGAGCACGGCCGCGCTCATCACCCCGATGCCGGCGGGGGAGCCGGCGGCCAGCCTGGCCGAGCACCGCGAGGCGCTCGCCCGACGCGCCGCATGGCGGCTCGAGGATGCTTCAGCAGAGACGATCATCCGCTGGGCCGTCCGGACCTTCGGCTCGCGGTTCGCGGTGACGTCATCCATGGCCGACGCGGTGCTCGTCGACCTGGTCGCGAGGACGGCGCCCGGGACGGACGTCCTCTTCCTCGACACCGGGTACCACTTCGCAGAGACGCTCACCATGCGCGACGCCGTCGCCACGGCCTACCGCGGCCGGATCCACCTGGTGACGGTCGAACCGGAGCAGACGGTGGCGGTGCAGGACGCCGAGCACGGGCCCGACCTGTTCGCCCGGAACCCGGACCGGTGCTGCTTCCTGCGCAAGGTGCTGCCACTGGACCGGGTGCTGGCGCCGTACGACGCGTGGTGCAGCGGGCTGCGCCGCGACGACTCGCTCACCCGGTCCCGGACGCCGGTGGTCGACTGGGACGGTCGCAACGGGATGGTGAAGGTGAACCCGCTCGCCCGCTGGACCCAGTCGCGGGTCGACGCCTACATCGAGGCGCACGGAGTCCTCACGAACCCACTGCTCGCGGACGGGTTCGCCTCCGTCGGCTGCTCCCCCTGCACCCGGCGCGCGTCGGACGGCAACGCCCGCGCGGGCCGCTGGGCGGGGACCGGCAAGACCGAGTGCGGCATCCACCTGGTGGGCGCTTCGAGCGGAGAAGACCAATGAGCACGCCGTCGTACCCGCTGACCCTCGATGTCGCCGGCCGGCGCGCCGTCGTGGTCGGCGGTGGCCCGGTCGCTGCCCGCCGTGCGACGGGACTCGTGGCTGCTGGTGCCAACGTCGAGGTGGTGTCGCCCTTCCTGTGCGAGGACCTGCGCGACCTCGTCGCGTCGGCGGCGGTGTCCTGGACCGCTCGGGACTACGAGGCGGGAGACCTCGAGGGCGCCTGGCTCGTGCACACGGCAACAGGCGACCCAGCCACGGATGGCCAGGTGGCGGCGGACGCGGATGCACGGCGGGTGTGGTGCGTCCGGGCCGACGACGCCGCGCGGTCGGCCGCATGGACGCCGGCCGTCGCCCGCAGCGGCTCGGTGACGGTTGCCGTCACGGCCGGCGGCGACCCCAGGCGGGCCCGCTCGTTGCGCGAGGCCCTGGCCGTCGCACTGGAGACCGGCGAGCTGCCGCTCCGGCATCACCGCCCACCGGCAGCCGGCCGGGTGACGCTGGTCGGAGGCGGCCCAGGGGACCCGGGACTCATCACCACCCGCGGCCGGCGGCTGCTCGCGGAGGCGGACGTGGTCGTCGTCGACCGGCTCGCCCCGCGCTCGCTGCTCGACGGGCTAGACGACGACGTGATCGTGATCGACGTCGGCAAGACGTCGGGCCACCATCCCGTGCCGCAGGAGCAGATCAACGACCTGCTCGTCGAGCACGCGCTCGCGGGTCGCCGGGTGGTCCGGCTCAAGGGCGGCGACCCGTTCGTGTTCGGCCGTGGCGGCGAGGAGGCATTGGCGTGCGTCGCGGCCGGTGTCGAGGTCGACGTGGTCCCCGGCGTGACGAGCGCGGTCGCGGTCCCGGCGGCAGCCGGCATCCCGGTCACCCACCGCGGCCGGGCCCGACAGGTGACCGTCGCCTCCGGGCACGAGGGGCTCGACTGGGCGTCGCTGGCCCGGCTGGACGGGACGCTGGTGCTCCTGATGGCGGTCAGTGGGCTGGCCGGGGCCGCCGCCGCGCTCGTCGCGCACGGGAAGCCCGCCGACACGCCGGTGGCCGTCGTCGAGTCCGGGTTCACGGCGCAGGAACGCACCACGGTCGGGACCCTCGCGACCATCGCGGACCTCGCGGCTCAGCGGGGCGTGCGCCCGCCGGCGGTCGTCGTCATCGGCACGGTGGTGGATCTCCACGCGGTCCTCGGGTGAGCCGCGTCGCATGACCCCACCGCTGGTCGCGGTGGCCCACGGCAGCCGGGACCCGTCGGCCGCCCGCGCAACCGAGGCGCTGATGGCGGAGGTGCGCCGGCAGCGGCCCGGGCTGGACGTCGTGGGCTGCTACCTGGACCACGCCGAGCCCCGGCTGGCGGACGTCCTGGCCCGGCTCGACCGGGCGGTCGTCGTCCCACTGCTGCTCGGCGCGGCCCACCACAGCAGGGTGGACATCCCCGCCGTGATCGCCGCCGGGGGCGCCGGGTCCGTCGTGCAGGCGGGCGTGCTCGGACCCGACCCGCTCTTGCTCGCAGCCCTCGAGCGGCGCCTCGTCGAGACCGGCGTCACCGTCGGTGACCCGGGCACGGCAGTGGTCCTCGCCGCCGCCGGGTCGGCCGACGAGTCCGCCGTCGACGACGTCAGCAGGTTGGCGCAACGATGGGCCGCCGGAGGGTGGTGG
>JBOGDX010000266.1:0-5021 GCA_050743225.1 Actinomycetes bacterium
CGTTCGGCCTGCTCGGCGGCTTCCCGTTCGGCCTGCTCGCGCTCGGCCTGCTCACGGGCCTCGGCTTCGGCGCGTTCGCGCTCGGCCCGCTCCGCGGCCTCCCGCTCGGCCTGCTCCCGCTCGGCCTGCTCAAGGGCCTCGGCTTCGGCCTGCTCGCGCTCGGCCTGCTCCCGCTCGGCCTGCTCAAGGGCCTCGGCTTCGGCCTGCTCGCCCTCGGCCTGCTCGCGCTCGGCCTGCTCGCGTTCGGCTTGCTCCCGTTCGGCTTGCGCGCGGGCTTCGGCTTCGGCACGCTCCCGCTCGGCCTGCTCGGCGGCCACGCGCTCGGCCTGCGCGCGCTCGGACCCGGCAGCCTGCTCCCTTTCCTCGGCCTCGGCGAGGGGGACCACGGGCAGCACCAGCTCGGGGCCCGCCAGTTCCGACGGCTCGGCCTCGACGGAGACCAGCCCGGCCTCGACCAGTCTCGTCACGACCTGGCCGGCCTCGAAGAGCGTGAAGCCGCACTCGGCGGCGAGATCCGCGACGCTGCGATCAGCGTCGACCTTGCACAGCAGCGCCCACTCGTTGGGACCGAGCGCGACCCCGTCGGACGGCGACCCCGAGGCGAGGTAGGGGACGGACTCAGGTCCGCCGATCGACTCCAGGATCTGCTCCCACGTCGTCGCCCGGTCGCGCAGGTCGTCGAGCAGGGTCGCGACGGGGGTGGGTGGAGCGACGTCCTGGCGGGTCTTTTTGTTCCGGCGGAACTTCCACGCGCTCACCGGCCACCCCAGCAGGTCGGCCATGGCGTCCTTGAGGTGCTCGAGGACGAACTCCTCGACGACCGAGAGCTCCACGTACCCGAGGTGCACCAGGAGCTCGCCCAGTCGCCAGCCCTGCAGCTCGGTGCGCTGGATCTCCAGCGCCTCGGCCAGGGCCTCCGGGGTCAGCGCGCCGCGCGACATCAGCCGGACGCCCAGCATGACCCGCCGTCCGGGCACCATGACGGCGTACACATCGCCGCCGCGCAGGTACACCTCCGCCTCGTCGCCCTCCTGGTCGCGCACCACCAGGCACCCGGTCGCGGCGGCCGCGGCCAGTTCGTGCAGCGTGGCTTCGACGGTGTTGGTGAGGAGGGCACCCTCGGGCACGAGCGACCTCCTTCCCCCGGATGGACGAGCGTGGGCGTGGTGGCCGGCGTATCCGCCACGGCACCAGGACCTGTTTGGCATCGGCAGGAGTGGCCGGGGTGTTGAGGGCTGCGGCCTGCCCGGTTGGATCGGGTCGTAACGGGGCGGGCCGGGACGTGGCACGATGCGTCGGTGAGCTCAGCCCGCACCTTGATCACCGTCGCGCCGACGGGGGCGGAATCCGCCAAGGCGGATGTCGCCGCGCTGCCGGTGACCCTCGACGAGCTGGTCGAGACCGCGCGGGGCTGCGAGCGTGCCGGGGCCGCGCTGATCCACGTGCACATCCGTGACGACGAGGCCCGCCCGACGCTCGACCTGGGTCGGCTTCGGGACACCGTCGCCGCGCTGCGGGAGGCCACATCCCTCGTGGTCCAGCTCAGCACCGGCGGTGCGGTGACCGACCCTTTCGAGCACCGCCTGCGGGTCCTCGACGCCGAGCCCGACTCCTGCTCGCTGACCTGCGGCACGGTCAACTTCGGCGACGAGGTGTTCGCCAACCCCTGGCCGTTCATGGTCGAGCTCTACCAGCGCACCAAGGCGCAGGAGGTCGTCCCGGAGTTCGAGCTGTTCGACCTCGGTCACGTCACGGCGCTGCACCGGCTGCTCGACACCCACGGCGCGCCGTACGGCGGGCAGGTGCACTGTGACCTGGTTATGGGGGTCCCGGGCGGGATGCCCGGCACGGTGGCCGCCCTCGTCGCCGCAGTCCAGGCCCTCCCGGCCGGGTGTTCATGGTCGGCCACCGGCGTCGGGCGGACCAGCCTGCCCGTGGCGCTGGCCGCGCTGGCATCCGGCGGCCACCTCCGGGTCGGCATGGAGGACACGCTCACCTTCGCCAAGGGCCGTCCCGTCACCGGGAACGAGGAGCTGGTCGCCCGCGCCGCCGAGCTGGCCCGGCTCGCCCAGCGCCCGCCGATGACCCCCCACGAGGCCAGGGCGATGCTCAACATCAAGGACCGCACACCCGCCCGGACTGCCTAGAGTGGCTGCCGGCCGACCCGCACCCGAGACCGCTGCGACGGAGACCCGATGACGAGTGACACCACGCCGTACCCGAACGGCCGACGCCGCATCGACCGCGTGCTCGCCGACGACTTCGCGACGAACCTGTCGGCGCTGGACCTCGACGAGCTGCGGGCCCGCAGGCGTGAGGCGGAGCAGGAGGAGGCCGACCTCTCCTACGTACGCCGGATGCTGCAGGGTCGGATGGACATCCTGCGCGCGGAGCTGAGCCGTCGCGCGGGCGGTGGCGACAAGATCGTCGAGCACCTGTCGCAGGTCCTCGCGGACGCCGCCCGCAGCGACCACGGGCTCGGCCGGTTCCTGCGGGTCGAGCCCTCACGGGTCGACGAGCACCGCCGGCTGGTCGAGCAGGTGATCGCCGACGTCGGCGTCTCGGACGTCGAGCACCACTCCGACGACGACCTGCGTGCGGCGCTGGGCCGCCTGGAGGGCTTCGAGCGGGGGATATCCGAGGACCGCCACCGGGTGCAGCAGGTCATGGACTCGCTGACCACCGAGGTCGCGGCGCGCTACAAGAGCGGGTCGGCTTCGGTCGACGACCTGCTGGCCGAGCGCTAATCGCCACGCGATCGCTCGCTCCGCTCACGATTCCGCGAGGCCCCGAATGAGCGCACCCACGAGCGCGCTGCTCGCCGAGGTCGTCCGCTCCGGGTTCGTCGAGGGTCACCACCGGGGCAGCGTCGTGGCACTGGCCGCCGACGGGTCGGTGGTCCTGTCGGCCGGTAGCCCGGATCTCCCGGTGTTCCCTCGCTCGTCGAACAAGCCGCTGCAGGCGGTCGGCATGCTCGAGGCAGGGCTCGACCTCGACGGCGAGCTGCTCGCCCTGGCCTGCGCCAGCCACTCCGGGGAGCCGTTCCACCTCGACGGGGTGCGCCGGATCCTCGCGGCCGCCCGGCTCGACGAGTCCGACCTGCGCACACCGCCCGACTATCCCGTGGACGAGGGCACGAAGATCGCGTACGTCGCAGCAGGTGGCTCGGCCCTCCCCCTCGCGATGAACTGTTCGGGGAAGCACGCCGCGATGCTGGCCACGTGCGTGGCCAACGGCTGGCCGACCGCCGGCTATCCCGACCCCGACCACCCCCTCCAGATCGCGCTGCGGGCGACTGCCGAGGGCCTGGCCGGCGAGAAGGTCAGCGCGGTCGGTGTGGACGGCTGCGGCGCTCCGCTCTTCGCGCTGAGCCTCACCGGGCTGGCCCGGGCCTTCGCCGCCATCGCGACCGCACCGGAGGCGAGCGCGGAGCATCGGGTGGCAACAGCGATCCGGCGCCACCCCGACTGGCTCGGCGGCACCGGTCGCGACGTCACCCGGCTGGTGGCCGGCGTACCCGGGCTCATCGCCAAGGACGGGGCAGAAGGGGTCTACGCGGCCGCGCTGCCGGACGGGCGTGCGGTCGCGCTGAAGATCGAGGACGGGGCACAGCGCGCCAGGCCACCGGTGATGGTCGCGGCCCTGCGTGCCCTGGGCCTCGAGTCACCCGTGCTGGCCGAGCTGGCCGAGACCCCGCTGCTCGGCGGGGGAGCCCCGGTGGGGTCCGTCCGCGCCGTCCTCTGAAAGATTTGGCCGAGGTGACCATGGAGGACCGCGACGAACGGCTCCCCGACGGCACGCGGCTGGCGGTGCGCCGGGCCGACGGGCCGCTCCGGCCGTTCCTGCTCGTGCACGGCCTGTCGTCCAACGCGCGGCTGTGGGACGGCGTGGCAGGCCGGCTCGCCGACGCCGGCCACGAGGTCGTGGCGGTCGACCTGCGCGGGCACGGTCGGTCGGAGCAGGTCTCTCACGGCCACAGCACCGACCAGGCCGCAGCCGACCTTGCCGCCCTCTCCGACGGGCTCGGCCTCACCGGGGAGCGTGAGCCGATCGTGGCCGGGCAGTCGTGGGGCGGGAACGTCGTCGTCGCCCTTGCAGCGCGGCACCGCGGCGTGTCCGGCCTCGCCCTCGTCGACGGCGGCTGGATCGCCCTGGGCGAGCGGTTCGCCACCTTCGAGGACTGCTGGGCCGTGCTCGCGCCACCGGTGTTCGACGGCGTGCGGCTGGAGCAGCTCGCGCAGCGGTTCCGGACGTGGCACCCGGACTGGCCTGAGCAAAGCATTCAGGCCACGCTCGCGAACTTCATCGAGAACCCGGACGGGACCGCTTCCCCACGGCTGGCTCGAGAGCACCACCGCGAGATCCTCCGGTCGCTCTGGGAGTCCGACGTCCGCACGCTGTACCCCCTCGTGGACGTCCCCGCCCTGCTGGCGCCGGCCCTGTCCGCGGACGCCGACCACGAGCGCCGGGAGGGTCCCCGGCTCGCGGCCGAGCTGCTGCCGGACGCCGAGGTCGCGTGGTACGACGGCGCCGACCACGACATCCACGCCCAGCACCCGGGGCGGCTGACGACCGACCTGCTCGCACTGGCCGCCCGCGTCGAGGCCCGCGACGAGGCCCGTCGCCGATGAGCTCCCTGGTCATCATGGGGTCGGGTGAGACCGCGCCGACGATGGTGCGCGTCCACCGTGAGGTGCTCGCCGGCTGCCCCGACGGCCCGGCCGTCCTGCTCGACACCCCGTTCGCGTTCCAGATGAACCGCGACGAGCTGGTGACGCGCACGCGGTTGTACTTCGCGCAGAGCGTCGGCCGCGAGGTCGACGTCGCGGAGTGGCCACGCCTGGACGCCGACGACGCAGCGAAGGAGCGCGCGCTTGCCCTCATCGACCGGGCCGTGTGGGCGTTCGCCGGCCCCGGCAGCCCGACGTACGCCCTTCGCCAGTGGAGCTCGACCGCCGTGCCCGCGGCCCTGGTGTCCGTGGTCCGCCGCGGCGGGACGGTCGTCATGGGCAGCGCGGCCG
>JBOGDX010000267.1:0-5018 GCA_050743225.1 Actinomycetes bacterium
CCGCCGCCCGGCGGGTGGCGGGGGTCGGCCCGACGCCCCCGGAGCCGGGTACGCCGCCGACGCTCGTGCGGTCGTGGTGGGCGGCTCTCACCAGCGACGAGCAGCACCGGATGGTCGCGTCGTACGCACCCGTCGTCGGTCGGCTGGACGGCTTGCCGGCCGCGGTGCGCAGCCAAGCCAACGAGCGGCGGCTGGACGCCGACGTCGCGGTCCTGCGCGCTCGCGGCGCGCTCTCCGAGCAACAGCAGCGTTGGCTGGACAACTGTCTCGAGGTGCGCGAGCAGCTGTCGATCGTGAGGTCGCAGCCCGACCCGGGCACCCGCGAGCCGCTCGTCGCGCAGCTGCTCGTGTTCGACCCGGCGGCCTTCGACGCCGAGGGACGGGCCGCCATCGCCGTCGGCGATCTCGACGCCGCGGACCACGTCGCCTTCCTCGTGCCGGGGCTCGGCTCGGAGGTCAGGGGCAGCATTGAGGCACTGACCGGCAACGCGATGCGCGTCACGATCGAGGCCCGGCGGGCGTCGCCGACGACCGAGACGGCGACGGTCGCGTGGATGGGCTACAACGCGCCGGGGATGGGCAACGTCGCGTTCGACGGGGCGTCCGAGGAGGGGGCCGACCTGCTCACCGCCGACGTGCTGGCCGTGCAGGCGGCCCGGGACGTCATGCCGCACCTGACCGTCGTGGGGCACAGCTACGGCAGTACGACCACCGGGACGGCCCTGCGCGACCATTGGACGGGCGCCGACGACGCCGTCCTGGTCGGCAGCCCCGGGCCCAACGTGGTGACCGCGGACGAGCTGAACGTTCCCGCAGGCCACGTCTTCGTCGGCGCGAGCAGCCGCGACCCGGTCAGCTACCTCGACCGGTTCGGCGCCGACCCGACGCACGAGGACTTCGGGGCGTACCGCTTCCAGGCGGAGGACGTCACCCGCAACGACTTCAGGCTCGACCTCGACGACCACTCGAAGTACTACGACGCGAAGACCGAGTCCCTGCACAACATCGTGCACGTCGTCGTGGGTGACTACAGCGCACTGCGTCCCGCCGCCTACCGTGACGAGGTGTGGCTCCTACCCGACGGCATCAACAACGACCCGGAGGCAGACCGTGAACCGTCCGTCGTCCCGTGACGAGCTGCTCGAAGCCGCCCGCCGGCGTCTCCCGCCGGAGGTCGACGTGGTGCGCCTGGCCGGCGGGCTGCTCGCCGGGGCGGTCGCGCTCAGCGGGTGCAGCGCGTCGCCCGAGGAGGTGCGCGCCGAGGCGGCCGGTTCGAAGGCGCACGTCCTCGACGTGTCGGGGGACGTGCTCGGCCGGCTGACCGGGCTGGGTTCGTTCAAGCCTCCGACCCTGGGCAGCTGGTCGGGCTGCGACGACTTCGGCGGCAAGGTGCTCTACCACGTCACCGGCCGCCTCGACCCCACGCCGGGCGCGGGCGCCGGGCTGGCCGACCGCGTGGTGTCGACCCTGCGACCCACTGGGCTGCGGCTGCGGCCGGTGTACCCCGACCAGGACGATCCGGTGACCCTCGAGGGAGTGCGCGACGACGTGAACGTTCAGTTCAGCGGCTACGCCAGCGAGCCATTCGTCCTGTTCGACATCTCGGGACCGTGCCTGGAGGTCGGGGACCTCGACCACGAGCTCCTCAAGGAGCAGGGTGAGACCCTGGCCTTCGACCGGGGCGGACAGTGAGGTGAGGAGATACTGAGCCGAGGGGACATGCCGTGGTGACCTGTGCGCGGTGCGGGGCGAGCGAGCCGGAGCTGCCCCTCACGTGGACGTCGTCGGTCGAGCGTGGCCGCACCGTGTACTACTGCGCGGCGTGCAGCCGGGAGAACCTGCGGTCGATCGAGGGCCGGCTCGACGCCGAGTGGTGGTGAGTTGTGACGCTCAGTCGCCCGTTGCGCGCATCGTCGCGGGCTTTGCCCTGGCGGGCTTCCTCTTCCCCGGCTTCCTCGTCCCGCGCCCAGGTCGGTCGGCGAACCCCGGGAGCCAGCGCTCGAGCTCGGCGCGCCATCGCGCCTGCGCCTCCAGCTGGCAGAGCACGCCGATGGCCCCGGTCGTGACACGGTGGATGAGCAGGTACTCCGGCGGCAGGTTCAGCTGCAAGCCGGTGCTGTACGCCGGTGAGCGGGGGTCGCCGATGCGCATCGCCTGGCGGCGCAGCCACGGTCGGGAGAACCGGAACGTCTCCTCGCGGGCCGGTTCGAGGATCGGGGCGAGGTAGTCCAGCAGCTCGCGGGCATCGAGCTCGATCCCACGCCGCACGAAGCCTTCGCCGCGCAGCCCGCTGAGGACTCCGGCGGCGTCGCCGGCGATGGCCAGCCGGAGCAACGGGCCAATCGGTGCCGGCAGGCCGTCGGGCAGGCGGTTCACCGCCCCGTAGTCCAGCACCGCGAGCCGGCCGTCGGGCAGCAGCCGGAAGTTGCCGGGGTGGGGGTCGGCGTGCAGATGCCCGGCCCGCGCCGGGCCGGAGAACAGGAACCGGGCCATGAGCAGCCCGGCGCGGTTACGTTCCTGTTCGGTCCCCTTGGCGATGATCCGCGACAGCGGGACGCCCTCGACCCACTCGCTGACGAGCACCTGGTCCGAGCCGTCGACGAGCGGTGGGACCAGGAAGTCCGGGTCGTCGGCGAACGCCGTCGCGAACGCCGTCTGGTGGGCCGCCTCCATCCGGTAGTCGAGCTCCTCGGCGACGCGCGCCTTCAGCTCGGCCACCAGGGGCTTGACCTCCAGACCGGGCACCAGCATGCCCACGAGCCGGCTCATCCGTCCGATCTGGGTGAGGTCGGACAGCAGCGCATCGCCGGCGCCGGGGTACTGGACCTTGACGGCGACCGCGCGCCCGTCCGCCCACACCGCCCGGTGGACCTGCCCGATCGAGGCCGCGGCGGCCGGACGGTCGTCGAAGCTGCGGAACCGCTCCCGCCAGTCGTGACCCAGGTCACGGGCCAGCACTGCGTGCACGGTACGCACCGGCAGCGGGGGAGCGGCCTCCTGGAGCCGGGTCAGGGTCTCGCGGTACGGGCCGGCCAGGTTCTCGGGCAGCGCCGCCTCGAACACCGACATGGCCTGGCCGAACTTCATCGCGCCGCCCTTGAGCTCGCCCAGCACCCGGAACAGCTGCTCGGCGGTGCGCGCCTGGATCTCGGCGGCCACGACCTCCGCGGGCCGCCCGCCGAGCCGCTTCCCCAGCCCCACCGTGGCGCGCCCGGCGTACCCGAGCGGCAGGCCCGCCAACCTCACGGTGCGGGCCGCGGCGCGTCGCGGCAGGTCCTCCACCTGCGGAAGTGTGTCAAAGGCCGGTGCCCCGCGGGTGCGATCACGCCAGCCAGGTGCACCCGCATGACGGGTGCACCGACCAGGAGCGCCGACGCACCCGCCCGTCGGCCTGGGAGATCTCCAGCGTGCCGTCGACCGCCGGCGGTGCGCGGTGCCCGTCCAGGAACGCGAGCACCTGCAGGCCGGCAAGGGCCGCCACCGTCGCGGCGAGCACGACGTCGCACGCGCTGACGCGGTGCCGACCCGCTGCACTGAGCTGGGCGGCGATCGAGGGCCAGGCAGGGTCGCGGTCCGTGCGGTGCAGGTCATGACAGCGCTGGCAGGACGAGCGACCCGGCAGGACCAGCGGCCCGACCAGGCCGGTTGCGTCGCGCACCCGGGCGAACAGGTGAGGGACACCGCCACGCACCAAGCGGTCGATGGTCCGGGCGTCGTGCCCGCTCGGCTCGCCGGTGAGGACCGCCATGTCGGGGGTGGTCCGACCAGAGGGGAGCTGGGTGCGCACCGACGGCACGAACCGGCGGATCGCGCGGACGACGGCGTCCTGGCGGCGGGACCCGGTGTCGTTCGGGCCGAGGCCGGCGGGCGCGAGGTCGGCCGCCTGGGTCAATCCGGCGTCCTCGACGACCAGTGCCCCCACGCCGGCGGCGGCGAGCAGGTGCACGAGCGGTGCGCCGATGCGGCCGGCTCCGTGCACGGACACCACCCTGCCCCGGCGGCGGCTGACGACGCCGACACCGCCGTCGGCGCCGCCGTGCAGGATCGAGGCGGCGGCGACGTCGGGCGCCAGCCGGTCACGCTCCTCTCGGGAGAGGGCGCGCAGCACGCGATGGTCAGTGGCGGCGTCCTCCAGGACCCCGGACCGGGCCAGCAGCACGACCAGCTCGTCGACCCGGCGCGCCTCGATACCCAGCCGGGCCCCTGTGGCGCGTACGCCCGTCAGATCTCGGGAACCGTCCAGGCTGTCGACGAGGCGGGCTGATCGCGGGTCCAGACCGCCGATGACCACGGCGCGGGCCGGGTCGATGCCCAGCTGCAGTGTGCTGCCGTCGCGCCAGACCTTCCGCAGCGCCGGCTTGAGCTGTGGCCTCACCGGCTGCACGCGCACTCCTTGCGGGTCGGCGGGGACGGCGTCCTCCGGCTCTGCCCGAGCGTCGCAGAACCCGGCCGAGGACGCGGCCGGCCGTCCACAGGGGTGTCAGCGATCAGGTGGGGTCAGGCGAGGCCGCAGACGTCCAGTGCGAGCAGCGCCAGCGCGCGCGTTGCCGTGTGCACCTCGGCGAGCGGGACGCGCTCGTCGGCGGCGTGGGCGAGCGAGGAGTCCCCCGGCCCGTAGTGCAGGGTCGGTATCCCTGCGTGGGTCAGCAGGCGCAGGTCGCTGCCGTACGGTGCGCCCCACGTCTCCTGCGGCCCGCCGCCAGCGAGCCGGTGTGCGCGACCGACCCGGTCGGCGAGATCGCTGCCCGCCGCGAGCCGGCCCGAGGCGAACTGGCCGCCCCACCACTCGACGGTGACCGGGTGCTCGGCCAGCCACGGGTCGTCGGCGCACGCCTCGGCGACGGCAGCCTCGAGCGCCGCCCGCGCGTCCTCGACCGGCTCGTCGAGCGCCACGCCCAGCCGGCCCTCGGCGACGAGCCGATCAGGCACCGTCGACGCCCAGTCACCGGCGATGACCCGGCCCACCGAGAGCGGGTACGCGATCGGCCAGCTCGCCAGCAGCGGGTCGACGCCGGCGT
>JBOGDX010000268.1:0-5015 GCA_050743225.1 Actinomycetes bacterium
GGCGACGAGCACGGGTGCCCAGCGGTCGCCGTACCGGTCCGGCTGGTAGAGCGCCCGGTCTTCGCTCGGTGCCTCGTCGGTTGCGCCGTCGTCGACGAACTGCAGCCCGGTGGCCGCGCTGACGTCGGCCAACGCGCCGAGCAGTAGGTCCCGACCACCTGCCGGCTCGTGGTCGGGGCGCACCACGAAGTGCACCGGACGGCACGGGTCGAACGTCACGGCGGAGCCGTCCGGGCGAGTCGCGAGGAACGTGAAGCCGCCGTGCCCGGCGGGCGCGAGGGCTGGTGTCCCGAGCCGGGTCGCGGAGACGGTGGCGCGCTCGCGGGGGACGTCGACGCCGGGCCGGGCTCCGGGTGCGGCGCTGGCGGCGCGCAGGGCCGAGCAGCCGGAGAGGGCGGCGACCGCACACGCGAGAGCGATCAGCAGCGGCGCCGTACCCGTCGTACGGCCCGTCGTACGCCGGGATCGTGCTCGTGCCACGCGACCCTCCCTCGTCGGGAGGTCATCGGCACGGCGGGCTGTCGACTGCAGCATCAGTACGGTGTGCGCATGACCGGGACGGCGACGACGCCCGAGGTCACGATCGTCCCCGCCAGCGAGGCGAGCTGGGAGGACCTCCAGGCTGTGCTCGGCACGCGTGGCGAGCCGTCCAGATGCCAGTGCCAGCGGTACAAGATGGCGCCCAGGGAGTCTTGGGCCTCGGTCGGCGCACAGGAGCTGGCCTTCCGGCTCCGCGCGCAGACCGACTCTGGTCATCCGGAGTCAGGCACGACGAGCGGCCTCGTCGCCTACCTCGACGGACAGCCCGTCGGCTGGTGCGCGGTCGAGCCGCGCAGTGCCTACGGGCGCCTGCTGCGCAACACCCGCGTCCCGTGGGAGGGCCGAGCCGAGGACAAGACCGACGACGGTGTCTGGGCGGTGACCTGCTTCGTCACCCGCGCGGGTTTCCGGCGCCGCGGGATCAGCCGTGCGCTCGCGCGTGCCGCCGTCGACTTCGCCTGGAAGCGCGGCGCCCGTGCCCTCGAGGGCTACCCGATGATCACGCAGCCCGGGCAGCAGATCATGTCGGTAGAGCTGCATGTCGGCAGCCGCAGCATCTTCGAGGCCGCCGGCTTCAAGGAGGTCAGCCATCCGACCCTCCGCCGGGTCGTGATGCGCATCGAGTGCCCCGAGTGGGATTCGAACCCACACTGAATGGTGTTTGAGACCATCGGCTCTGCCAGTTGGCCTATCGGGGCGCGGGGGCAAGTCTGCCATCGGGCGCTGCGGACCGGGCTGCGGCGTGCGTCGATACCCTGCGGCGCGTGACGAGCCCGACGTACGGCGGGGACAGCGCCGCGGACGCCCACCGTCCCGCGCGGCGGGTCGTCATCGCCGAGGACGAGGCGCTGATCCGCCTCGACCTGCGGGAGATGCTCGAGGAAGCGGGCTTCGAGGTGGTCGCCGAAGCCGGCGACGGCGAGGCGGCGGTGGCCGCGGTCGAGGAGCACCGGCCGGACCTGGTGGTCCTCGACGTCAAAATGCCGCGGCTCGACGGCATCGCCGCGGCCGAACGCATCGCCGCGGCGCGGCTGGCCCCGGTGGTCATGCTGACCGCGTTCTCGCAGCGCGAGCTGGTGGAGCGCGCCCGGGAGGCCGGCGCGATGGCGTACGTCGTCAAGCCGTTCGACAAGACGGATCTGCTGCCCGCGGTCGAGATGGCGATGAGCAGGTACGACGAGCTCGTCACCTTGGAGCGCGAGGTCGAGGGCCTGCGGGAGCGGTTGGAGACCCGCAAGCTCGTCGACCGGGCCAAGGGGTTGCTGCAGTCGCGGCTGGGGCTGGACGAGGCCCAGGCGTACCGGTGGGTGCAGCGCACGTCGATGGACCGGCGGATGAGCATGCGCGAGGTCGCGGAGATGGTCATCGCCGAGGACTAAATCGGGCACCGAGGAGGGTCGATGTGTCAGATTGGCGCCGCGCGGGCGGAACTAGGTCACGACTTGGTATCGACGCGGCACCCTTTGGTGGCTCGGGTCCTGTCTTTGTGCGCGGGATTCGGTAGGTTCCCTCCGTCAGGTAGACCCCTGTGCGGCCCATGTAGGTCCGCGAAGCCCTCCAAAGGAGATGGTTCATGATCCGCCCCACCCCGCTCTGGCGGTCGGTCGCGGTCCTGGGTGTCGCTGGTCTCGTGCTCACCGCATGCGGTGGAGACGACGACTCCGGCACGAAGGCCAAGGACGACACGAAGACGGAAGCCCCGGCCGCCAAGGGCGACGGCGTGCTCAAGCTCGGCACGCTGCTGCCGCAGACCGGCTCCCTCGCGTTCCTCGGCCCGCCCGAGTTCGCTGGTGTCGACCTGGCGGTCAAGGACATCAACGACGCCGGAGGTGTGCTCGGCAAGCCTGTCGAGGTCACGCACTCCGACTCCGGTGACACCGCCACCGACACCGCGTCGCAGTCTGTCGACCGACTGCTCTCCAACCAGGTCGACGCGATCATCGGCGCCGCATCGTCGTCGGTCTCGCTCTCCGTCATCGACAAGATCGTCGGCGAGGGCGTCCTGCAGATCTCGCCGGCGAACACCTCCGACGAGCTCACGACCTACGACGACAAGGGCCTGTACTTCCGGACTGCTCCGCCGGACGTCCTGCAGGGGCGCATCCTCGGTGACCTGATCCTGGCCGACGGCAACGCCACGGTCGGCATCATGGCGCTGCAGGACGCCTACGGCACCGGCCTCGCCGAGAACACCACGAAGTCGGTCGAGGGCGGCGGCGGCCAGGTCGTCGAGACGGTCATCTACGACCCGAAGGCGGCGAGCTTCTCCACCGAGGTCGGCAAGATCAAGGCCGCCGACCCGGAGGCGATCGCCGTCATCGCGTTCGAGGAGACCGCGAAGATCGTCCCCGAGCTGGTCAAGCAGGGCATCGGCCCGGACACGAAGAAGATCTACTTCGTGGACGGCAACACGTCCAACTGGGGCAAGGAGTTCGCGCCGGGCACCCTCGAGGGCGTCAAGGGCACCGTGCCCGGTGTGGCGTCGACCGAGGAGTTCAAGGCGCGTCTGCTGGAGGTCGACTCCGAGCTGAAGGACTACCTGTACGCACCGGAGTCCTACGACGCGACGATCCTGCTCGCCCTGGCCGCCGAGGCGGCCGGTGACGACGCGGGCGAGTCGCTGGCGTCGGCGATGCAGGACGTGAGCGCCGGTGGCGAGCAGTGCAGCTCGTACGCCGACTGCCTCGCGCTCTTGCAGGATGACAAGGACATCGACTACCAGGGCGTGAGTGGCCCGGTCGAGTTCAACGACGCTGGCGACCCCAGCCAGGCGTCGGTCGGCATCTACGAGTACGGCGCCGACAACAACAACACCTACGTCGAGGCCAAGGAAGGCAAGATCTGATCCTCTCCGAGGATCGGCTTCACGCCTGAGTTAGCACGACGGCGGAGGGGCCCGGCACCGGACACGGTGTCGGGCCCCTCTCGCGTCTGCGGTCGGCCAAGTCTGGGACAGGCTGCGCGACTCCCGGGACCGACCACCGCCATCGAACCCTTGCCGGTGCCCAGCACGTCCTGGACGACTACCGCCGCGACTACAACGACAACCGGCCGCACCGGCGCTAGAAGGCCGCCGCCCGGCCGACGTCTACGGCCCCGACACCCGTATCGAGCTGCGACCGCTGGACCGGTCGATCCCGCCGACGCCTTCCCGACCGACCGCGTGCGGCGCCGGGTCAACATTCACAGCAAGATCAACTATCTGTACCGGCAGTTCAAGGTCGGACTCCGCTACGCCGGTGCGTCAAAGACGGCGCAACGACCTCTCGACCGCCGAGATGGGGCCCAAACCGCGCGTTGCGCCGTCTTGAGCGCACCGCCCAGCCTTGGCGGCTGTCTCAGCAGCCCCTCCGGCCACGCCGGCCACGCCCGTCACCGCCTCCGGCCCGATCCGCCTCCGGCCCGATCGGTCGCCGCCTCGGGGCCGATCCGGGAGCCCGCTCCGGACTGGCGGAGCATCGGTTCACTTTGCGTACCCGAGCTCCGCCAAAGCGGCGCCGTCATGGCCACAGACGGGCCGGACGGTGAGCACGAGGACACGGCTTGTGCCGGGTGTTGATGACCCTGGTGATCGACCGGGGCAGTCTGGTTAGGATCTCCGATCATGCGGGCGCCGACGGGGACTTTGCGGCTGTTTGCGCTGTTCGTCGTCGTTGGACTCGTGGCGCTCGCGGGGTGTTCCGACGACCCGGACAAGCCGTCGACGCTTCCCGATGACACTCCCTCGGCGGTGAGTTCGTCGCCGACGCCGGACACCCCCGAGGAGCAGGTCGAGGCAGCTGTTCGCGCCTACTACGCGGAGCTCACCCGTGCCGCCCAGACGAACGACACCAGCACGCTGCGCGAGATGACCACCAAGGGATGTCCCTGTTACCGCGCCGTTCGAGTCATCAACAGGAACGAGAGTCAGGGCGAGCGGACGCCGGATGCCCTCTTCGAGGTGACCTTCCTTCGTGTGCATGACATTGAGCAGGGAACGGCTCTAGCTGAAGTGAAAACGAGCGATGCCGCCTATGACGTGCTGGACGAGTCGGACGAGGTGGTAGCGACGGTTGACGCCCAGACCACACACGTCGACCTCTCGTTGGTCAAGAGCGGTGGGGGTCGGTGGATCGTGGGCAACTCCTTCAACCTGGCGGGGTAGCTGTGAAGAGGATTGCTGTCTGGTTACTGGTCCCGCTCATATGCGTTGCTTATGTCAGCGTCTCGGCATCACCAGCGGCAGCTGACCATTGCGACGCCAACAACATCAACTGCTCGCCGAATCATCCGAGGACGGCGGGCGATCAGGATCGGGGGTCGGTGGTGACGCGGGGGGTGCAGTTCCCCGGGCGTCGATGCGGGCAGCCGGTTGGGGCGGGCGACGGCGGAGAACGCCGACTGTCCGGACTGTGAGTGGACGATCGCGCCGGCGTGCCTGCAGAACGGGCCGACCGATGACGCGTTGTGTCTGGGGGCGACGGAGTCGTGTGTGG